>JALAGS010000125.1 GCA_022712315.1 Sphingobacterium sp.
ATCAATAATCGAGCCAAGTTTTAATATTTGTCATGTTTTGAGTAAATAGTGATCAATTGGCAAATAGTTCATATAGGGGGATTTTTAATAAAAAAGCAGCCCATTAGAGAAGGGCTGCTTTCAAATCGAAGTATTTATTTTTTATCAATTTTATAGAGTTTGCCAATATCCGTTATAGCGTATAGCGCACCATCTTTGCCCTGTGTGATATCTCTGAATCGTTGCCCCTCATTCGCTAGCAGACGCTCTTCTCCAACTACCTTGTTGTCCTTTAGGATAATTCTGGCAATATGCATGCTGCTTAGGCCACAGATAAAAAGATTATTCTTCCATTCTGGAATATTTTGACCAGTATAGAAAGTAATTCCACTAGGGGAGAGTACTGGGTCCCAATAATAAACGGGCTGTTCTAGACCGTCTTTTTGTTGTATGCCTTCACCGACTTTATCACCTTTATATTCGATACCATATGTAATCGTGGACCAACCATAATTTTTGCCCGCTTGTATTCTATTCAGCTCATCGCCGCCACGTGGACCAAATTCCGTTTCCCAAAGATCGCCTGTTTCGGGATGTAAAACAAGTCCTTGTGGATTGCGATGTCCATAGCTGTAAATTTCGGGACGGACATTCGGCTTACCTATAAATGGATTGCCAGGTGCAGGTTGTCCGTCTGTCGTGATACGAAGGATCTTGCCCAATGCTGCATTCAGGTCTTGTGCCAATGGTCGTGTAACCAAATCTGACCTTTCACCTGTACTCAGAATAATATTTCCTTCTTTATCAAAGATGATGCGGCCGCCATAATGCAGATTCCCTTTATGTGCCGGAGTTGCCTGGTAAATTACCTTAGCACCCTCTATCGATTTCTCATCAGCTGAAAGCTTTCCTTTTGCAACTGCAGTCAATGTTCCCGCAGCCGTATTGTCCGAGAAAACCCAGTATATCATCCGATTTGATTCGAAGTTAGGGTCAAGACGTAATCCCAAAAGGCCCCCTTGCCCGCTACTATTGACCGGAGGTAAACCTTTGATCGGTTCTCCTAATTTACCGTCTGCGGTTGCAATACGAAAATCACCCTCTTTTTCTGAAATTAATAATCGGCCGTCTGGCAACGCTGTAATTCCCCAAGGTGATTTTAATCCTTCTGCGATGACTTTCCCTTCGAAGGGAGTCGTCGTTTTCGCACCTTGAATTCTGGTTTGTCCAGCAAATGCCGGTTTATAATCTGTGTTTGCCTTTTGCGTCTCTACTGGAGGGTAACTTGTGGTGTCAGTTGCCGAATTTGCGCTGCTATCCGAACTTGAATTTGAATTCGCATGATTGGAATTACATGCCATTAATCCCAAAGATACGGTTAAAAGGCTTAGTGTCAGTTTGGTTTTCATTATCTGTGACTTGTTTGTTGTCTGATTATCTGCTTGAAGATATTAAAAATTAATGAAATATTATTTTCTAGCATGTAATAATATATATACATTACCCATAAAACAAAAAGGGGGAATGCTAGCTTTGCTAATTTTTTATGACAATCAAAGGAGTTACTTTTCTGCTAAACAATTTTTTACGATCTGGTGGAGTTCCGTATCCTTGTTGATATAATAATCACTTATATCAAGAATTGTGTCTGTGTTTAAATTGTAGATACATACCGGCACATAATTGGGTTGTGCGGAAGTTTCGAAAGTTTTAAAATATTCTTCACTTTCCTGGATGCTTGAAAATTCTTTGGATTCGCAATGCTGTGTGTCTTGATTAAATGCTATGGTTATAAAGTTCTTTTTCATTATACCTCCCTTTTATCAGAATAACGAGAATTGGGAAGTAAAAGTTTTAAAAATCATAGCTTTTTATTTTTAAACACTGATATGGCTTGCCGCTATTGGCTGTCCAAAAAATATTTTTGCTTTACTTTCAAAGTCTCTCGGATCATCTGTAGTATAAAATGCCAATTGTCCGCTTTGGGAACACATTGTTTCAATTTCCTGATGTCTACTGAGATATTCTTTTAAGCTATTTGCAACAATAGGTCCCTGAGAAATTATCTTTATATTATCCGGTGTATATTTTTCGATTACGGGCAGTAATAAAGGGTAGTGGGTACAGGCTAGCACAATGGTATCGATCTGATCTGATTGTTGTAGAAGTTCGCGCAAATCCTTTTCTACAAAGTAATGAGCGCCTTCTGTATTGATTTCATTGTTTTCTACTAGAGGAACCCAAAAAGGGCAATCGTGCTGAAAAACTTCAATTTCTGGATTGAACTTGTGTATTTCAATTTTATACGATTCAGATTTTACAGTTCCCGTGGTGGCTAAAATGCCTATCTTGTTGGTTTTCGTAAAATTGTGTACAATTTCCGTCGTAGGCCTAATGACGCCAAGAACTTTCTTTCCTGGAGGAAGGTCGTTTTGTTGAATGGTTCTTAATGCTTTTGCTGAAGCTGTATTACAGGCTAAAATCACCAGGTTACAGCCTAGGTCAAATAGCTTAAAAACACATTGTTTGGTGTAGTTATAAACGGTTTCAAAAGATCGTGTACCATAAGGAACACGTGCATTGTCGCCTAAATAGACATAATCGTACTGTGGCAAAAGATGCTGAATTTCCTTAAATACGGAAAGCCCTCCATAACCGGAGTCAAAAATGCCAATAGGTCCAGATTTTGATAAATTATCCATAACACCATGTTATAAGCTCGTTCACTTATAACATGGTGTTACAAGTTTCAGATTTATTGAAGCAAAGATGGTTTCTCTTTATATATTTTCCAAATTAATTCGCCAAATAATGTATTTGTCCAAGCAAACCAATGTCTTGTAAATTTCTTAGGATCATTTTTGTGAAAAGATTCATGCATAAATCCTGTTCCACCGTGTGTATTGACCAAGGTTTTTATACAATGACGGATCTCCTCATCATTTGTAGATGTTTGGGCGCGCATAATAATAGACATCGGCCAGATCATATCCCTGCCTATGTGCGGGCCACCAATGCCTTCTGCTGCTGTTCCTTTAAAAAAGAAAGGGTTTTTGTCAGAGAGAACAAAATTCCGTGTGCGTTGGTAAACTTCATTATTTATATCTACAGCACCTAAATAAGGTAGGGCCAACAAGCTAGGAATATTTGCATCATCCATCATCAGATGACTCGAAAATCCATCTACTTCAAAGGCATATATTTTTCCCAACGTAGGGTGGTCTATGATTCCATATGTATTGACGGCGGCTTCCACTTCATTGGCTAGTGCTTCCATTTGAGCTGCGAGTGCTTGTTCATTTTTGACCTTCTTCAAAATTTCGGCAGACTGTCTAAGGCTAACGATGGCAAATAAATTTGAGGGGATCAGGAATGAGAAAATAGTGGAATCGTCTGAAGGTCGAAAACTAGAGCAGATCAAACCAACCGGATTTACAGGATACCCATAACCATCCACCTGTAATGTGTCAGATCCTCTGGAGGTCGTCCGTTCAAATTTATAAGGACCTAAACTATCTTTACGCTGCTGTTCAACGAAAGTCTGATAGATCTTATGTTGAGCGTCTAACCATTCTTCATTAAATGGACTGCTGTCATTCGTTTCCTTCCAGTAATGATAAGCCAGCCGAATTGGATAACACAATGAATCGATTTCCCATTTTCGTTCATGGATTCCTGGTTTCATATCGGTGTGGTCGCTGAACCATTCGCCTTTTTTTGTCGGGTCATTATAAAATGCATTGGCGTAGGGATCAATATTGATACATTTACTCTGTTTTTGGATTAAACCAACAATAAGATCCTGCAATTTTTTATCCTTTTTCATAAAAGGAAGGTATGGCCATACCTGAGCACTGCTGTCGCGCAACCACATCGCATCGATATCTCCCGTGATCACATAGGTGTAATTCCGGCCATTTTGAACATAAGGAAATACTGTTGTATCCAAGGTATTTGGGAAACAATTGTTAAATAACCAAGCCAGTTCCTTATTTTTAACATTTTTCTGAAATTCTACAATTGCATCTTCGATTACCTTGCTGGAAAAAAGCCTTTTCTCTTTAACTGTTCGTACAGTGGGAAAAGAATGTTCCTGAGCAAATGAAAATTTGCTTGTAAGTGCACCTGCAGTCAACAGGGTTGCGTTTTGGATAAATGTTCTGCGTTTCATGCTTATTAGGGCTGTTTATTGTTATATAAGGTTATTTAATGAGATGCAAGATATAAATATTTTTGAATAAAAGGAACAGCAAATACGATTTAGCACGATAAAATTGACTGAACATATGAATAAAGTCAATTTTATTCGGTTAATTTGCGTTTAGGAATGCATTTTGCTAGAAAAAATAATCTTTGAAATAATTTTATGAGGCTGAATATAACAAAAAATAATAATTTACTCCGAATTGTGCTGGCAGGCATGGGAGTAGGTATTTCCTTCGGAGGTTTTGCCCAGATTAAGAGCCAACCTTATTCGTATCATTTTTATCAAAAAATGAACGATGTGGTTTATTCTACGGAGACGAGAATGCATACTTCGGCTAAACCATTCGCCATTAAAGACTCTTTATTGTTAGCCAAGTTTGACTCCATACAATCCAATAAACCCGTTTCTTCATCTAATTGGTTTATGCGCAAGATTTTTAATGAACATCTTGTACAGGTTGAAAAGGACGATTACACATTCTACGCTGATTTTTTACCTGATCTTTATATTGGAAAGGACATGCAGGGAGATAAAAGGCGTACTTGGATGAATAGCAGGGGATTTCAGGTAGGATTGAACGTGGGAAATAAATTTACATTCAATACTTCCGCATTTGAAAGTCAGGCTGTATTTCCGAAATACCTAGATGATTATATTGTTGCGCATAAAGTTGTTCCTGGCCAGGGAACGAATAAATTTCAATCCAACAATAAAATGGACTGGATGTATGCGACAGCGAGCATGACCTATGATGCCCATAAGTATATTCAGGCAACGTTGGCTTACGACAAAAACTTTATTGGGGATGGGTATAGATCCATGCTTTTATCAGATTTCTCCTCAAATTATGCGCATCTGAAATTGACCGGTACAATAGGGAATGTTCAATATACCTCAATCTGGGCCTATATGAATGACCCAACGCACCCTAGACAGGATTTAACGGGTACATATCCCATGGAGGGGCAAAATAACACACGTTTAGGAGATGGAAAGAAATGGGGCGCCTTTCAATATTTGGATTGGAATGTAACCAATAAGTTGTCGGTAGGCTTTTTTCAATCTGTTGTTTGGGCCGCACAGGATGAAGCCGGGAAAAGAGGTTTTGATTTTAGTTATCTGAGCCCAATTATATTTATCCGACCTGTCGAAAGTAATAACTCAACTTCACCTGATAAAATGTTTTTGGGTTTAACCTCGAAATATAAGCTTCCTTATAATTTGACAGTATACGGCCAGTTTTTGTTAGGAGAATTTACAGCGAAAGAGTTTTTTGCAGGGAATGGATATGCACATAATAAGTGGGGCGCACAAATTGGCGTAAGGGGATATGATATGTTTGGTGTCAAAAACCTGAACTTTTTAGCCGAGTATAATACGGCTAGACCTTATACGTATGCGCACTTTAAATCATATTCAAACTATAGCAACAATGCCGAACCATTGGCACATCCAAAAGGAGCGAACTTTAGAGAGCTTGTTGGCCTCGTGAATTATGCCTGGGATCGATGGGATTTCTCCTTGCAGGGCATGTTTACCCAGAATGGACTGGATCTGCCAGATGGAAGCAATATGGGAGGGGATATATTTCAATCTTATCGAACTATACCAAATATGTATGGTAATCACATTGCACAGGGCATAAAGAATAATATCTATTACGCAGACGCTAAGGCAGCTTACGTTCTCAACCCCAAGTATAATCTTCGTTTAGAACTAGGCTATACCCAGCGATATGCGAAAGCGCAATATGAAACGCCTGTTGTCAATAAGTCAGGAGTGGTTTCATTTGGACTTCGCTCCAGCTTCCGTGCAATTTATAACGATTTATAGAAATTTTTATAAACTGATCTATACTTGAAATGAGGCAAACTATATGGATTTTGTTCTGTGTTAGAGCAGTCATCTATATAGTTTGTCTTTACAGCATTTGTTAGGGCAGATTGACAGGATAGGGGAGTGATTGCTTGGCTTTATCCGGATAAAATCTCCGATATCTACAATCTTAGTAAAAACTATAGATTTAAACAGAATAACTGCGTGTAGTCAAATTGTTCATGGACATGCACAAAAGATAATTATATTCCAATGAAAAAAATCCTCATACTGAATGGCCCAAATTTGAATTTATTGGGTGTACGAGAAAAATCAATTTATGGTAGCCAGGATTTCCTGAGCTATTTTGAAGAGTTAAAAGAACTGTTTGAAGCGGCGCAATTGCATTATTTTCAAAGCAATTCAGAAGGAGGATTAATCGATAAGATCCACGAAGTTGGTTTTGAATTTGACGGAATTGTATTGAATGCGGGGGCTTATACGCATACCTCTATTGCCATAGGAGATGCAATTGCAGCTGTCACTGCGCCCGTTATTGAGGTTCATATCAGTAATGTTCACCAAAGAGAGGAATTCCGCCATCATTCGTTCCTGGCAAAGAATTGTAAAGGGGTGATCTGTGGTTTCGGTCTGGATAGCTACAGACTGGGGGTAGAAGCACTTCTTAAATAAATGCACTTCCTTTACAAAGAGGAGAAAAATATTCATTTATAACATAAAAAAGCGGGATTCCCGCTTTTTTATGTTATAAATGATATCCTGTTATCCAATAAGGTTTCTGATTTCGACTTCGTCTGCTTTGATCTGAGCTTTCATTTCTTCAAGTGAATTGAACCGTTCATCATGACGGATAAAATGGAGGAATTTGACACGTAGTGTCTTGCCATAAATATCCTGATCGAAATCAAATAGGCTGATTTCAATAGCACGATTCATACCATCGACAGTAGGCCTAGTGCCTATATAGCCCATACCTTTAGCAATAGAAACAGGGCTTTCCTCTCTGTACTCCCCTGTGGTGATATTTTGGATATGGTTATAGATATGGACCTCCACAGCATATATTCCATAGGCTGGTATGAGCTTATGCGGTTCGTGGACCTGCAGGTTTGCTGTTGGAAATCCGATTGTACGCCCTATTTGGTCACCTCTGATCACGGTTCCTGTCAATTCAAAAGGATAACCCAAATAAAGGTTAGCCGTTCTGATATCACCCTTGATAAGTGCTTCACGTACTCGCGTGGAAGATACTGCAATATCGTTGATATCCTGTTCGGGGATTTCGTCAACGCTGTAGTCAAAAATAGATGCAAACTGTTCCAAATCGCCCATTGTACCTTTACGATCTTTTCCAAAATGGTGATCGTAGCCTATTACAATCTTTTTCGTACCTAGTTTACCAACGAGAACATTGCTAATATATTCTTCAGGAGTCTGATTAGAGAAATCGCGGGAAAAAGGAATGATAATCAAGTGGTCAATTCCCACTTTACTCAATTGACTGACCTTCTCTTCGATATCGTTGATTAAGCGTAGGCTATCATCATCCGGATTGATAATCAACCGCGGATGTGGGAAAAAAGTAAGCAAAATTGTCTCACCATTAATTTTTTGAGCTGCTTCTTTTAAATGCGCCAATATTTTTTGATGGCCAATATGGACACCATCGAAAGTACCGATGGTGACAACTGCATTTTCAACTGGTGAGAAATCATCTAAACTTCTGTAGATTTTCATTTATAGGAGTTTTTGCAAAAATAAGATAAAGAATCAATAAAATGGGGTGGTAAAGTTATTTAATGATTTCTTTATGACGTTTTATTTCAGCGATAAGTTGTTCTAGATTCCATGCATTTTCCACTTTATAATCCCCGCTTTTAGTGCGTCTTAAAGAACTCAGATGAGAGCCGCTCTGTAAGACTTTTCCAAAGTCATAAGCCAGTGACCTGATGTAGGTTCCTTTTGAGCAGGAGATACGAAAATACACATTGGGGAGTTCGATTTTTTCAATCAGAAAGCTATTAATACGTACTTGACGAGATTTTATTTCAACTTCTTCGCCACGACGCGCTTTTTCATATACGCGTTCGCCATTAATTTTTATGGCCGAGTGGGCAGGTGGAAATTGCTGAATATCTCCCTCAAAAGATTTCGCAGCTTCAAGGATCATCTCCTCAGTAATATGATCGATTGGAAAGGTTTCATCAATCTCTGTTTCCAGATCATAAGAAGGTGTTGTTGCTCCCAAGGTGATCGAACCTGTGTATTCTTTGTCTTCAGCTTGGTAGCTGTCAATTTTTTTTGTGAGTTTACCGGTGCAAACAATAAGTAGGCCGGTTGCAAGCGGATCTAAAGTTCCCGCATGACCGACTTTTAATTTCAACGGTTTGATGGAGTTTCTAACTTTACCAACAACGTCAAAACTTGTCCATGTTAAAGGTTTATCGATCAACAGCATTTCACCTTCAGCAAAGTTGAACTTCGCTGAATTTTCACTAACCTCTATATTTTCCATCCAAAGATTTTAGATAATTTGTAAACTATGACCCGAAAGCAGGAGTGCAAGAATAATAACACCAACGATAATTCGGTACCAACCAAATGCTTTAAAGCCATATTTGGTCAAAAAGCCAATAAAGGATTTAATGGCAACGATGGCAACAACGAAACCAATTAGATTTCCTATGATGAGCAAATTAAGCTCCTCTCCTGTAAACGTGTTCCCTTCCTTGAAAAACTTTAATAGTTTTACCGCAGAAGCGCCAAACATCATCGGCAAAGCCAAGAAAAATGAGAATTCAGCAGCAGCTTTACGCGTTAATTTTTCGGCCATACCGCCAATAATCGTACTTGCAGATCTTGAGGTACCCGGGATCAATGCAAGACATTGATATACACCGATCATAAAAGCTTGCTTGTAGGAAACCTTGTCCGAATCTTCGACAGTTGGCTTATTAAACCACTTGTCGACAAAAAGTAAAACCAGGCCGCCGACAACCAACATGACCGCAACCATTAAAGGGCTCTCTAATAGTGCGTCAATATAATCGTTAAACAACAAGCCTAACACCGAAGCCGGAATAGCTGCGATGATCAATTTGTAATAAAAAGAAAGCGTTTTAAAAAAACGTTTGTAGTATAGTACGAGAACGGATAATATCGTTCCCAGCTGGATGACAATCGTAAATAATTTGACAAATGCCGACGGTTGAATACCCATTAAGGCAGTAGCAATGATCATGTGACCTGTCGACGACACAGGCAAAAACTCCGTTAATCCTTCAATGATAGCAAGGATAATAGCTTCAATAATAGACATCAGTTTAAAATAAGATTATGCTTTAGTTGGATTTGTTTTTTGGACGGTATAGGATTGCTGCGAATCCTATCGCAAACCCAAGAACAACAACAATAGGGGCCAAGGTAATCTTGGTAAAACTATAAATATCAGTTTCACCGGACATCAATGTAAAACCAATGATTACGACAGCTAAACTAGCTATAAACAATTGGTAGTTTACTTTGGAGAATACAAATGAACCTTTGTTTACTGATTCAGTAGATTTCTTTATTTGAGCCATTTTTTATCTGTATAAATCGTTTGATTGTGCCTTTAAGTATTTTGTCACGGCGAAATAGGTGCTGAGTCCCGAAATGAGAATCCCAATCAGGATTACCCCTAAAAAGATTACTGCAAATTCAAACCAGTTGCGTAAAAAGACCAGTTCAGGTATTTGCTGCTGCGCAAATTTAAGCGTTAAAATGAGAAGTAAAATCGCGATCAAAGATCCAAGCAAACCATGAATGATGCCATAAGTTATAAATGGCTTGCGGATAAAGTTCTTAGTTGCTCCAATCAGTTGCATACTTTTAATTAAGAAACGCTGTGAGTAAATTGCAAGACGGATGGTATTGTTGATTAAAGCTACGGCGATGATGAGCAGGATAACTGCAAAAGCCAAAACAATCATACCGATAATGCGTACGTTTTTGTTGACCATGTCAATCAGTGATTCCTGATATACAACTTCTTTGATCTTATTGTTTTTGGAGATTTTCTCAATAAAAGTTTTAATACTGTCTGTATTGGCATAATTCTCCTTCATGTAAACATCCAAAGAGGGTAGTAGTGGGTTATGCCCTAGATATTGTACGAAATCTTCACCAAGATCTTCTTTTAAATTTTTTGCAGCTAATTCTTTACTGATATATTCGGTACGGAGTACGTACGGATCCTTTTCAAGGTCTTTTTGCAAAGACAGTACGTCCCCTTCACTTGTACCATCATTCACGATGACATTTAAGACAATATTTTCCTTAACGTATTTCGAAAGATTTTTAGCGTGCACCAAAAGTAATCCCAACATACCTGTTACCAATAACACAAGTGCAATACTGATAACTGTAGATACATATACAGATTTTGTTTTTCTTTTTTGTGTGCTTAATTCGTATTCTGACATAATAAGCAAAAATCTATTTGCGAAAGTAACTATTTGAGTTGGAAGATTTCGAATTAATCTTGTAATTACTTTGATAAAAATCAATTCGAAGTCTGTTTTCTACCTATGTTTAAATAACTTTTCAATACTATAATTTATTGTTCAAACTACAAAACTTTTATCACATTTCGGTATTAAAATCGTAATTTCGCAAGTCATAAAAATTCCTTACGAATAAAAATGGAGTATAATCACAAATCATTAGAGAAAAAGTGGCAAAAGTTTTGGGCGGATCACCAAACGTATAAAACATCTGATTCGCATCAAAAGCCAAAATACTATGTATTGGATATGTTTCCTTATCCTTCCGGAGCGGGATTGCACGTTGGTCACCCCCTGGGATATATTGCTTCGGACATCTTTTCACGATATAAACGTTTGAAAGGTTTTAATGTATTGCATCCGATGGGCTATGATTCTTTTGGTCTTCCTGCAGAGCAATACGCCATTCAGACTGGCCAGCATCCTGCCGTCACCACCGAGGTAAATATCAATCGTTATCGGGAACAAATGGATAACATTGGATTCTCTTATGATTGGAGCCGCGAAGTACGTACTTCCGATCCCGCATATTACAAATGGACGCAGTGGATTTTTATGAGATTGTTTGATTCTTGGTATAATAAGGAATCAGATAAAGCTGAACCGATCGAAACGTTGATAGCAAGGTTTGCTGCGAGTGGCTCTGCTTCTATTGCAGCGGTTTCTGATGAAGATATTTTGGAATTCAGCGCTGAAGAATGGAAATCTTTTGACGAAGAAAAGCAACAACGTGAGTTGCTGAAGTATCGGATTGCTTATTTACGAGAAAGTACTGTAAACTGGTGTGCCGCTTTAGGTACGGTATTGGCAAACGACGAGGTAATCAATGGCGTTTCTGAGCGTGGAGGTTACCCGGTTGAGCAAAAGAAGATGATGCAATGGTCTATGCGTATTACTGCTTATGCTGATCGCCTGTTAAGCGGATTGGATACGGTTGATTGGCCAGAACCATTGGTTGAAATGCAACGAAATTGGATCGGGAAATCGGTCGGTGCTTCCGTGAAATTCCCGGTGCCGCAATTAGATACGGCCATCGAAGTTTTTACGACGCGTGTAGATACTATATTTGGTGTTTCATTTGTTGTTTTGGCGCCCGAGCATGAATTGGTCGCCGCATTGACAACTCCTGAACAGCAAGCTGAAGTTGATGCCTATATCGAGAAGACGGCAAAGAAATCTGAATTGGACCGTATGGCCGATACAAAAACAGTTTCAGGAGCTTTTACAGGTTCCTATGCCAAGCATCCGATTTCAGGACAAGATGTACAAATCTGGATTGCGGATTATGTCCTTGCAGGATACGGTACAGGTGCCGTTATGGCTGTTCCTAGTGGCGATCAACGTGACTATGTTTTTGCCAAACATTTCAACCTGGAGATTATTCCTATTTCTGATACACAAAATATTGAAGAAGAAGCTGATCCTAATAAGGATGGGAAATACATCAATTCCGATTTTATCAATGGTATGACTTATCAAGAAGCTGTACCAGCTTTAATTGCAAAATTAGAGGAGCTTAAATTGGGTAAGGCGAAAATAAACTTCCGTATGCGCGATGCTATTTTTGGACGTCAGCGCTATTGGGGGGAGCCGGTGCCCGTTTACTTTAAAAATGGATTACCTTATTTAATTAAGGAGGAAGAACTACCTCTATTATTACCAGAGGTGGATAAATATTTGCCAACAGAATCCGGAGAACCTCCTTTAGGTAGAGCCAAAGATTGGAAATATGAAGATCAATACGAATATGAGTTGAGCACGATGCCAGGATGGGCAGGTTCTTCGTGGTATTGGTTTAGGTATATGGATCCGAAGAATGAAGATGATTTTGCGTCCAAAGAAGCTGTAGATTATTGGAAAGCAGTGGATTTATATATTGGAGGCTCTGAACACGCCACAGGGCACTTATTATATTCGCGTTTTTGGAACAAGTTCTTAAAGGATTTAGGTTACCAGAATGAGGAAGAACCATTCCGTAAGTTGATTAATCAAGGAATGATTCAAGGACGCTCAAATTTTGTATACCGTGTGCTTGATGAAGAAGGTAGAGGTACTAGCCAATTTGTGTCCTATGGTTTGAGAAACGATTTTAAAACAATTCCATTGCATGTAGACGTTAATATTGTCTCCAATGACATGTTGGATTTAGAAAAATTCAAAAACTTCCGGCCGGACTTTGCTAATGCTGAGTTTGTATTGGAAAATGGTAAATATATCTGCGGTAGTGAGGTCGAGAAGATGTCGAAATCCAAATTCAATGTAGTCAATCCGGACGATATTATCGAATCGTATGGGGCAGATACATTGCGGTTATACGAAATGTTCTTGGGTCCTTTGGAGCAAGCTAAACCTTGGAATACCAATGGTATTGAAGGGGTTTATAAGTTCTTACGTAAAGTATGGCGTCTATTCCACGATGCTGAAGGTAATTTCAATGTTTCTGATGAAGATCCATCTAAAGCGGAATTTAAAGCTCTGCATAAAATTATCAAAAAGGTAGAGGAGGATATTGAGCGGTTTTCATTCAATACTTCCGTATCAGCCTTTATGATCTGTGTCAATGAATTGACGGATCTGAAGTGCAATAAACGACAAATATTGGAACAGTTGGTTGTTATTCTTCAGCCTTATGCGCCACATATCACAGAAGAGCTATGGGCACTGCTGGGTAATGAAGCGGGGACAGTTTCATACGCTTCATATCCTGTCTTTAAACCAGAATATTTAGTTGAGTCTGAATTCGCGTATCCGGTATCTTTCAATGGTAAAATGAAATTCAATCTATCATTAGCACTTGATTTAGATCAAAAAGCAGTAGAAGATACCATTAAAGCACATGCTGATGTACAACGGCATTTAGATGGGAAAGCAATCAAAAAGATTATTTTTGTCAAAGGGAAAATAATCAATATTGTTGCTTAACCCGCTCAATAGATTATAAAAAAGCCGTTTTATCGAAAAGATAAAACGGTTTTTTATGCTAATACATCTTGAAAGGCTATTGTTTTGTCGAAAATCGCTTTTGCGTAGGGACAATTTGGAATAATTTTGGCAGCGTTCTTTCGTGCATAATCGACAGCTTCCAGTACCAGTTTCTTGCCCACGCTCATTCCCTTATATTCGTCGTAGACCTCGGTATGATCAATAGAAAACTCATGATCGTTTTGCCAAGTATACTCTAAAATTCCAGCTTCATTATTTTCAACTTCTGCAATAAAATTGCCTCTGTCTTCCCTTTCGATGTTTCTTATTTCCATAGTTTTTTTCTCAAAATAACGTCCAAATGATCTTTTTGTTTTATGAAAGTTTTCAATTTTTATGATCGAAATAGGTCTCCTTTACAGGGTTTGGTATAGATAGACCATGGTTGAAAATGCTTGTTGCTCCTAAGAGCCGTACAGGAATCTGTTTAGCCAATAAGATGACAGTCTTTGCATTGCTGTTTAAAATCGAAGAACGGACCGAGTCTAGCTTAAAATCTACGGACACAAGATCTTTGGATATCCCTTTTTTGAAGAATTTTTCTTATCTTTGCAATTATCTCCTTAGTATACCTCGCATTTTTATCTTTTCAACGAAGCTCTAAAGGTCCGTAACCTCTTCGGGAACATTTTATTTTAATCCATATTGAATGAGCAAAAGCCAAATTACATTTAACAAAAAAGAACGAGAAAAAAAGAAACTACTCAAAAAACAACAGAAAATTGAGAAAAAAGAATTCAACAAAACAAACAATGATAAAGGGAAGTCGTTAGAAGAATTGTTTGCTTATGTTGATGAACATGGGAATATATCTGATAGACCTGCAATAAAATTGAAAGAAGGAGAGAGTCCTAGTATGGCCTCGAATCATCAAGATGACTATTCTTTTGGAAAGGTTGTTCACTACAATACCGAGTCCAACTATGGATTTATTCGGGACAACGATACGCAGCAATCAATTTATTTCAATGATCGTCTTGTTGGACAGAAACTAAACCTCAATCAAAAGGTTAAGTTTAAATTCAAAAGTGCTAAACAGGGAGCACAGGTCACTGAAGTATTAATTGAATACTAATAGGAAAGAAGGTGCTTAGTCTGTTAAGTGCTATAAAATAAGGTCCTTTGTTTGATGTCATCATGGTTGGAATCAAACAAAGGTTTTTTTTTGCCTTATCTACCCTGTTTTTGCGCGCTCCAATAGCAATATGGAGTCATTGTCTGGGTGTTGCTAATTGATAAGATAGATTTTTTGTTTGAAGGCTACATTTTTAGGGTGTTATATTAGCGTCTGGATTGGGAGAGCCCGCAGCTTCTTGCTGTTGTGCTAGTTGATAATTCCTTCTCATATAATAGGGCTGGTGGAAACAAAAATAGAATAAACCCCCAATAAAATAAGCCAAAACATCCATAATATCCCCGGTATTATAACTTGTATATTTGGGCATGATCCATTCAAAAAGGAGAGATACCAAAAAAGAAATCGTCCAGATTTGATATAGGGGGTACCCATGCGCCCGGTTTTTGTTGAATAGAAAACTTCCAATCACGGATGAAAAATGAATAATGATCGGTACAAATACCAAATCGGTTAACCAATTGTTCAAGTATGGAATTGGAGCATTAGCCGACCTGGTGAATCGGATGAAAAACCAGCAAAACCAATAAAAAGTAAATAAACCATCAAATAGCTCCTTGCTCAGTGCGCAAAAGACACTGCGATTAACATTGCGATTGCTCCACATGACATTAAGGTTAAAAACATAAAAAATGCTGTTTGTTTGCCGAATTTTTTCCAGAGACTATCATTCGGATGTGCTGGAATTAACGTTTGTTTTAATTCCTTATACTGTTTCTTTAGCCAATTGTTTGATGATTTTTCCATCCTTTTGTTGTATTTAATAATTCATGACACAAATTTAGAACAATTGTTCTAAATTTGTGTCATGAATACGAAAGAAAAAATTATTAGCGAAGCGCTGAAGATCTATAACCGGGATGGTATACGCACGGTAACGACACGTCAGATCGCACAAGAAATGGGTATAAGTGCCGGTAATCTTCACTACCATTTTAAGCACACAGAAGATATTATTTTTCACATCTTTCAGTTACTTGAAGCTGCCTATGGAAAAATGATTTTGCTTCCGGAAAAAGGGGATCTCTCGTTTCAGCAATTATTGGAAGGTTTTATCGAGGGCTCTTATGTGCTGATTGATAAGTACAGGTTTATTTTTGAAAATTTTGTTGAAATCTGTAGCTGGATTCCTAAGATTGCCGAATCTTATAAACATTTGGTTGAACAGCGCGAGGAGCAACTGGTTTCCTTATTTATGGATTACGCTGATGCGGGTATGTTCCGTCGCGAGATTCCGCTGTTGAATTTAAAGAGATTTGTACGTCAGCTTTTCATTGTTTCAGATTTTTGGAGTTCAAGTTATGCTGTTTTGGGTAGGCAGCAAGGGATCGATCCTTTTGATGATTATAGGCAGACAATTCAAACGGCATTCTATCCTTATCTTCTTTAAAAGATCAGTTTTAAACTGTCGTATTTCAATTTTTTTGTTCTTTTTTCAAGGTGAAAATTGTTACCTCGGGCCTGGCATTGAATCTGATGGGGATACTGTGACCTAATCCCCGGCTGACATATAATGTCCTATTTCCGCTTATCCTTTTTATCCCCTGATCGTAGTTTTTGTTTTCTACAGGTAGGATAGGAGAGCCCCAAAAAGGAATTCGTACTTGACCTGCGTGTGTATGTCCGGCCAGAATCCAGCCACTGTAGCTATTCCAGACATCGAGGTCAGCAGCATCGGGATTGTGGCATAAGACCAGGCTGGCTTTCGACGGGTCGTAGTCCTTCATGGCTTTGGCAGGATCAAAGTTTGTGCCCCACAAGTCATCTATCCCGAATATGCTTAATCCCTGAACTGTTACGCTTTCATTTCTTAATACATTAATATGATATCCATGGAGTAGGTCTGTGATTGAATCTGCCGCGGCGCTGTCCTGAAAATTCTTTCCGTAATCATGGTTTCCAAGGATTGCCAATGTTTGCAGTTTACCTTTTGGTGCGATTCGCATGACTTCATTGAGTTCTACTAATGGTATTTTATGGTGGACAAGCCGTACAAAATCGCCGGTATATACTACGATGTCGGGATTTAATGCCGTGACTTTACTGAAAGTTCCTTTTATAAAATCTTTATCCACGTAGTTGCCAATGTGGATGTCCGAAATTTGAACCAGCGACTTTCCTTCTAGCGTTTCAGGCAAATGATTTATAGTTAGGTTGGCCTGTTCATATTTTACCCAATGCAGCTCTATTTTCCAGCTATAGAAACCGAGTAATACACCCGTTATCAGCAGGAATATTGTTATTCGCTTTATTTTTTGTTTGTTTTTCATCGTACTAAATTAGCTTTCCAGTCAGATTTGCTGATCTGCATAAGGACGCTTTTCCAGGTTGTATCACCAATCGTTACTTCTGAAGTAATATTTTTGTTGATCCGAAAACCTACAGCTTCATAACAGCGGATTGCATGGCTGTTCCAGTCATAAACATTTAACTCTGCGGTGTCATAGTTGTCTTCGATAAAGAGCAGTTTTAATAATGCGTTTACGGCACTTTTGCCATAGCCTCTATTTCGTTCGGAATTTTTTGCAATAAGAATGCGGCACAGTCTTGGGATGTTCCGTTCGAAGTTTAGCTCGCAGTGGCCAATAATTTCTTTGGTTGCTGTATCGGTTATTTTAAAGATGCGGCGTTTTGGGTCCTGAATATATTTTTCAAGTTGGCGATCAGTAATCGGAAAGGAGAAATAGGGGCCGGCAAACTGCAATAGATCCTCTTCGGATTCAATCCAAGACTTGAAACGTGGAAAATCTGATTGTTCGAATCGAATTAATGTTATCATGATTATTGTCTAGCCGTCTTTCGGATCCGGCAAGTCAATTTAGAGAATTCTCGTGCTCGATCCTAAAGAAATTCCTGAATTTTACGAAATTCGTTTCAAATTTATTATAAAAATGGTATGCCGCAGCTTATTTTAGATACTGTTATTAAAGCTCCCTTTTCTGTTGTTTTTGACTTGGCACGCAGTATTGATTTGCATATGTATTCGACAAAGAAAACGGGAGAGAAAGCAATTGGTGGGGTGACCACGGGACTGATTGAAGCAGGGCAACAGGTCCGCTGGCGTGCGAGGCATCTCGGTATAAAGCAGACATTGACCGTTCGGATAACTGCGATGGAAAAACCTTATTTTTTTGAAGATCAGATGATCCAAGGGGTGTTTCATTCCATGGATCATCAGCATATCTTCGAGGAGCTTGAAGAAGGTAGCGTACTCATGCGTGATGTGTTCAATTTCAGGGCTCCGCTGGGTTTATTGGGAAGACTGGCAGAATGGCTCTTTCTTAAAAAATATATGCTGCGATTCCTTGAAGAGCGCAATCAGGTCATCAAGGAGGTTGGGGAATCGGGTAATTATAAAGATTATATTTCTTGCTAATCTTCCGGGAAATAACAGGGGTAGGCCAGTAGGAGTGTGAACTGATACTTCTATTGGTTCCTGGCTACAATGACCAAATTGCTATTTTCCTTTCGAAGTTGTTCTAGCAAGAAATCAAAAGCACCTTTCTGCTGGGTTGTCACCTGATAGATTTTGTCAAATTCGTTGTAGAAATAGATGCGATAGCTGTTTGGGCTGCGGGAATGCCGGATGATTTTCGTTTCAATGCGTTGAATTTGACCCACTGTGATCTTTTTGTCTCCGATGAAAGGAAAGAACAGAATTTCATTTTCGCAGAAAAGATAAGGGGCAATAGTCGCGTTTATACGGATTAGGCGCCTGGTGTATTGCTGATAAATTTCCAGGTCAGTATCGTTTAACCGTTGTAATGCGCGAATGAATTTTTGGTATTTGATATAGACTATCCAGATAAGAAGTCCAAATATAAAACCTAAATAAACAAAAAGAAAGGATAGGGTAGGGAGTGACTTGTAGAAAAACGTGAGTTTGTCGTCGCTATCTGACCATTTCTGGAAAAATGAAAAGAGGAAGAATCCGTAAAAAAAGGCGAATATACCAAAGAAGAAGGCCATTATAATATTGCGGGTTTTTCTCGTTCTGCCAAGTTCTGTTGTTAGAAATGATCTTAGTGTTGGTGTAGTACTGCTCATGGTTTCCTGGAAAAGCCTAAATATAATAAAAAGAGATTGTTTTCTTTTTGGGAACCTCATTTTGTGTTTGTTGATTTAACTGTTGTTTTTCTTTAACATCTCTAGCTGATAATTCTGTAGTTAAGGGTTTTATTGTGCTTATCTACTGTGTTCTTGCTACTTTAAATAACCTATAGCGCCGCGAGTATTTAGAATAGGCGTGAGAGAAGGAATGTAATGATGCTATTTTAAGCTCTTCTAGGCTTTGTTTCGAGGTGTATGTAGATTGTCTTGGTTGTTAGGAGATGTTGTCTTAAATCGCTTAAAATTGATCTTGAATGAAAAGTAATACCCTGTGGTCTCTTGTGAATTGGGCTTCGCTAGTATTTCATATAGCGCGGTCGTATGCATCGGAATTGACGGATGCCGGATATCTTTCAAGTTTTGATCGCATAATCGGTTTTGCATCCTGATATCTACGGCTCGATTAGTTCGTCTGTATGGGCTTAATGAAGTCGGGACTGGTAACGGGGTGGTTCTCTCTGTATTGTTGTCTTAGCTCGCTTTAAAGAGGGCTCAAATCAAATGGTTGGGGTTGGGAGTGTGGTTTAGAAAAATCAGTAATTGCCCCGTCAATTTTCGTCCGGACCAGTACGGCCAGAATGTTCGGCTCCTGCGGGTAGGATGCACCAAGTATTTCTTGAAACTCTGGGGAAAGTGATGGGCTTTGAATTCCAGTTGTCTGCATAAGCTGTTTTTAGATACTTACGGAGAGAGGTGGCACATTTAGATGCTGGAAGGCTTATTTCTGAAATCCTGATTGACGACGCAAGTGTAGTAATGGGGTTTTGTATAAGCGGGTATACAGCCTGTTTAAAATGTTTGCTGCTCGCAAAATAGGTGTGGATATAATTTTATCCACACCTATTTTATGATATGTAC
>JALAGS010000009.1 GCA_022712315.1 Sphingobacterium sp.
GTAGTATATAGAAGAATTAGAAGATTAGATTTTAAATCATTAATAAAACAAAGATAATAAAAGCTATATAACAAACCAAGAAAAATAATTTACAATATACTGATTTACAAATAGTTGAATTCAAAATTCAACCCGATACTCTTATGCTTCTTTTATAGATTAGAAAAGACAGTAACAACAAAAAAAATGAACGCAAGAACAGCACATATCGCAATGGAAAGCATCCGAATCGGATTTATGGTCTTTTGGATCTATGTAGCTATAGACAAGCTCATGGAACCCAGCGCATTCCAAGCTGCTCTTCTCCGGCAACCGTTACCAAGCAGCTGGGCAAAACCTCTTTCTTTGACACTTCCTGCTATTGAGCTCGCTACCGGAATCCTTTTAGCCGGTCGGTATAAAAAAATAGGATTACTGCTATCTATAGCTTTATTATCCTCTTTCAGTGTCTATATTGCATTGGGACTACTCAATCTATATCCGCAGAAACCGTGTGGCTGCGCATCCGTATTTGAAAGTTTGTCGTGGGAATGGCACTTGGTGGTAAATATGGTCCTTTTTACGTTATCCATATTGGGATGGTACTTGACTGGCCCAACCAGCCCCATGGAAAGGCACAAGAAAAGGAACCTATCAATTGGCTTTACCTTTACACCACCCGTTCATTTAGGTATTGTCATACTCTGTCTTTATCACATTTCTCAAAAACGCTTTCCACGAAAATTTGCACTATTCCCGGCTTGGCCGGTATAGAAATAAATTATGACACGTGATGGACAGCGCGTAAAAATCGATCCCGAGGTATAAAACAGACTGAAACACCTCGTTAAAGCAAAGATTCAGTCATCAATAAAAAAATTGAGTTTTTTGTGGAGGTAAACTTTTTTTGCTCTTATAAAAAAGGCCTCGGTATGAAAGCAATATCTTTCATCAAAAAGCATGCAACGGTGATGTTAGCCGGAGCTGCAATAATTGGATTCAGTTCTTTTAAAGTAATTAAACTAAATAACGAAAATAAAGATACTGACTTAATATTTACGTATGTTCCGCCAGCTGGTTCCCCAGCTCCCTATTCGGATACAAACGTGAAAAATACTGCAAATTGGCAGAGGAGTTCTACTAGCTGCTCAGATTCGGAAGACCAAGATGTCGCTTGTTCAATTGCTGTACCATCTGCCAGCACGATGAATAGTGGAAATAATATCGATCCTTCCAAAGTAACGATCGAGACATTTCAGCACAGCACCAACAACTATGGCGTGTCTCCTTCTTCGGCGTCCACACCGCAGTACAATGATCCATTGAACAAACCTTTGGATCCATAAATCGAAAAGCCCATAGCCCCTAATTTCGGCTATGGGCTTTCAGCACAATGATACATTGGATTGATTCAGTTCTTATCTTAGAAAAACATCTAAGTCTGTAGGAGTATTTAAAATTAGCTTTGATGAATTCGGACTAAGCTCCACCCGCTCTCCTTCTATCATACGAACCATTTTAATGGCTGTTCCTTCGAGGTTCAAGCGTTTAATATCTGATAAACGAATTCCCCTCATCAACAGTTCTTTTCGTCTTTCCAGCAATACAATCCCCAAAGCTTCGTTGTTATCCTGTGCTGCTTTTGGCACAAATACCTTCGTACGATCCCACCGATTTTTTAGCAGGAGATTAACATCCTGCATGCTCGCTTTCAAAGTACCTTTCCGGGCATTGCTTTCCGCGCGTATCAGAAGCATCTCTGCCGTTGTTAACCCAGAAAACATCCACTGTATGGAATGGGAATAAGTTCCTTTAAATTTAAAATACTTGCCCGAAGCACTAAAAAAAGCTATCCGTCTCAGATCGGCACTCTCATAACTATTCATTAAATTAGAATCGATTAAAGCGCGCGTTGGGATATAGTTCTGAAACTTTTGACCCATCTCAGAATAAAAGATCGTTTCCTTCGTAAACTTCGAAAAGGGCACCGAAGCGCTAATCTTTACTCCGTCTTCAGGCTGATTATAATCCATTAGCTCATTGAACAGCTTCAACGATTCGTCGGCGGCATTTCCTGCTTGTTCGTAAAGACCCATGGACAGGTAAGCCCGGGCTAATAGTGCATATGCGCCTGCTTTTGAAGGCCGTGATTTCAGCAATGGCACATCATCTAAATTTTCTGCGGCCGTTTGAGCATCTTTCAATACTTGCTGATAGCATTCACCTACCGTAGAAAATTCACTCTTCACATTGAAATCAGATTTAAAACGCAAGACAATGCCTTTCTCCCCATTCTGTCCCTCCGGATCAAACGCTGGAGCGTAAGTCCATAATAACTGAAGTAAATAGTAAGCCCTGTAAAAATGGGCCGAGCCATAGACATTTTTCCAGTCACTGCTGTTGACATCGGTCCTTTCAATTTTGTCCAATATTTCCAGGCAAAAGTTGGCATTATATATAGGCAGGTAGGCCGAAGACCAATCATTGGGATATGCATAATCGAAAGCTTCCCATTTGTACAGCAACTTCATTTCCGGTAAAAGAGCCTTATAATTGTTGTCCAGCAGAAAATAATCATCAGCTGCCGATTCAGCATATGAAGGTGTTCTTCGCTCATTCATATAGCCAAAATCATCCAGTATATCCTGCAGGTCCCGTATCGATGCCGGAACCTGATAGGCATTGCTATTCTTTGGATCAAGGTAATGGCTGCAGGAAGTACATGCAACCAGACAGCATAAAATAAAATATATCGTCAATTTCATACAGCAAATGGTTAAAAGCTGGCACGAAGGCCAAGTGAATAATTTTTCTGCAAAGGAATCGCTTCGGGATTATCTGGATCAAGCCCGCGCCGGTTTGCACGCCAGATAATTCCTAGATTGGCCGCATTGGCAAATAATTGTATATTATTGATCCCACTGCTTATTTTGGGCAAATTATAGGTCAGGTTGATAAACTGGAGTCGGATATGGTCGCCCTTTTCAACAAGGATTTCACTAGCACCATAAAACGCATCCCGCCCGGGCATAGTCAATGGAAATTCCAAAGATGGCACGTTGGTATGGTCTCCTTTTTGCTGCCAACGATCATAATAATCGGGATGAACCGTTCCATAATTGATAAGAGCACTTGAAGTGAACGAAGATCTCCGAAAGTAATAGCCCATGCGATAACTCAAATTGAAAGACAGACTCAGATTCTTATAGGAAAATGTATTCAACCAGCCACCATAATGAACAGGTATGGCAGAACCAATAAAATGGGCTGAACCACCCTCCCCCGCACTTCCTATTGAACCTTCATTAATTGCAGTATAGTCCGTCGATATTTCCCCATTCCATACTCCCTGCGGATTTCCGTTATCGTCAAGGCCTTTCCAGATAAATGCCGCAAGACCATACAGTGGATAGCCAATAACCGGATTGATCTGAGTGCCAGAAGCATTTACCATACGATAGAGCTGACTTTGGTCATTGGGGTAGTAATAAGCAGTTGTCTTGTTATTATTGTAATTATAGATCAGCGACGACTGCCATCCCAATACACCTGATTTTAGGTCATAATTTAGCTGTACATCCAATCCTTTTCCTTTCATTGCCGCTACATTCTGGATGATCGTTCCCCTAGCGCCCCAGCTCGTATAATCATAATTAGTCTCGCCATAGAGATCGGATCCATTTTTAATATAGTATTCTATCGAACCAGAAAGCGGAAAATCTTTTAGCGCGAACTCCAGTCCCGTATTCAGTTGCATCACTTCTTCCCAGCGCAAAGAAGGGTTGTTGATTGTTCCGATCCTTCCATAAGGCAA
This sequence comes from Sphingobacterium sp., assembly GCA_022712315.1. Taxonomy (GTDB): domain Bacteria; phylum Bacteroidota; class Bacteroidia; order Sphingobacteriales; family Sphingobacteriaceae; genus Sphingobacterium. The sequence goes on from JALAGS010000009.1 coordinate 3,794, forward strand.
CGAACCATTGATGGTTGAATTTGTCGCCGAACCGCTAATCGGTAAGGCCGACCGGCTCAAATCAACATTACCACTATAACCCAATGTTGCTTTAAGCTTTAGATAATTTAAAGGAAGTTTCTCGAAAAACGATTCTTTGGACAGCACATAGCCCGCGCCTAAAGACCAAAGCGGCTTCCATTTGTCATTCGTCGCTACGCCATAAATATTCGAGCCATCTCTTCTTATATTTCCACTGAGCATATAACGATCTTTCCAGGTATAATGAAAATTTCCGTAAACACTTACAAATCTATTCAGTCTGGTTGGAGACAGATTTGGAGTTCCCATTATTGTACCCGAGCTGCCGAAAGGTTTCTTGAGATAACTCGTTGTAAAATCTACTGGAACCATTGATAGCGGATCTTCACGATAACCATAATAGACCAGGCTATTGCCCCATGCCTTTGTTTGCCGCATCTCCAGTCCGGCCATCGCAATGAAAGCATGCTGGCCTACCTTTTTATTAAAATCAAATTGACTTCTAAAAGCATAAGATTCTTGGTTATTGCCTGTCTTCCATAAAATATCCCCATAAGGTACGATGTAAGTTACTTTTCCTGTGGTTTCATTGATCTGACTGAACGCATTCACCATATCGCGCACAAAATAACTTTCTTTCATATAATGGTTATCGATCAGTCCGTCTTGACGCTGACGCTGGTAATTGGATTTCAATATACCGCCAGAAAAAAGCTTAATACTGATACCGATATTTGCGATATATTCCTGGATCGTATTCGTTTCTGTATTGTATTTAAAATCCTCGACGGGATAGTAATTCCAGTCGAATAACCGTCCTTTTCCTACTGTATCCAGCACTGTTTTTCCATAGTTTTCATAAAATGCTGCTGGGCTACCATTCTCATCAAACAAAGACAGATAGGGTACCACATACTGGTTGCCCACACTTGCCAGTTTAGCATAAGAAGGAATATTGCTATTCCTATTTTTTTTATTGGAATAAGATGCTGACACATTGACGTTCAACCATTTGTTCAAGGTCATCGTATTGGCAAGCCTAATGGTTGTACGTGCAGCGGGCTGGCTATAATTATCTTTCTGCCAGTCCTGCCCCAGCGCAAGAGTCCAGCTATTGGATGCGCCTCCTCCTGAGATATTTACTCCCAATTGTTGCGTCTGTGCAGGTTTATAAAAATAGCTGCTATACTGCTGCCTCAGATCAGACTTTAGGTAAAACGCTTTATGAGACTGATATACATCATCCGAGATTTCATTTTTACGCCTTTTATCCAACCAATAAACGATAGGCGAAACAGGTGGCCCATCCCAGCTGTTCAGTCGGCTATCAAACTGGCCAGCAGCAAACAACATTTCCTCTAGGTCAATATAATCCTTATTGCCCGCTATAGCTAATGGAGAAAGATCAGGCTTTTCCTTAACACTGGTGTTGAAATTTAGATCAAGGCGTGTCTTTCCATCCATTTTTGACCTTTTTGTAGTCAGGACAATCACCCCATTTCCGCCCCGGGCACCATAGATCGACGTCGCCTCGGCATCTTTCAGGACTGTCACGGATTCAATATCGTTCGGATTGATATTATTGATATCCCCTTCATAGACAAATTCATCCAATACGATTAAGGGATCCAGCGGACCGTTTATGGTACCATATCCACGTACGGTGACCCCCAGTTTATTCTGCGGATTGAGATTGGTTTTTCCTTTCTGAAAAATAAGCCCATTTGTCACACCCTCTAAGCGGTCTAAGATATTCATTCCAACCTGCTTTTCCAGCAGATCTTTTTTAAGTACCGTCACTGAGCCATTGATCTGGTTGACCTTCAGTTTCTGATAGCCTGTACTTATCTCAACTTCCGCCAATTGATTTGTTAGCTCTTTTAGCAAAACAACGAGGTTATCATCGTTTCCGCGAGCTATTATAGTTTCCGGCTGGTATCCGATCAGGGAAAAGCGTATCGAATCATTTAGTCCGGCCTTTACAGTAAATTTCCCGGCATTGTCCGAGCGCACAGAGCTACTTTTTGAAACCACATTTACATTTGCGAGCGGTGTGCCACTGGAATTCAGAATCTTACCTTTCCATAATCTTTCGCGAGTCTGGCCTCCGGCAAAATGAAGGAGGATAAGAATATAACAAAAAACTTTTAGCATATATTTCATTTTCCACTCCTTTCTTTTAATGCTTTTGCGCTGTTTTTATAAAAAGAGAGATCCAATATTTCTATCATCGCGTTAAATTCGCGAATAGAACCTAAAGACAAGACCCTGCCCTTTGGAGAAATAAGGACATAATGGGGAATGCTTCGATGTTGAAAATATTGATTCAAAATAGTGTCTTGATAAATCTGAGGCATATCCATTGCGTAGGGAAAACGACTATGATAGCGTTCAAAGAAAGCTGCAATACTTTCTTTGGTATCCCTATTGCCTTTTTGATTAACTAGGACAATGGCTATATTGTCTTTCAAGGCTCGATGTAGGCTATCAATTTTTGGGAATCCCTTAACACAGACGGTACACCAGGTCGCCCAAAAATCCAATAGGATAAATTTCCCTTTTGATTGATGAAAGTTAAATTCAGCAGTATTACCATCTTTAAGTCCGAGATACGAAGTAGACCAAAATTCATCCGGTAACTTATCTCCAACCTGGAGGCCTTTTATTTTATCCAGCCCATCGGCCCCGCTGTCCTTGCGGGGCGTCTGAGCTGATAAACTAAACATAGAAACTAAACATAAAAACAAGCATGTCAAAACCATGCGATAGGCACGCTTATAATCTGCGACGAATAAAAAGCATTTTAAAGCCCGCTGAACAACTACACCTATTGATCCAAGCAAAGTATTGGCTCGAAACTCCAAAGCCTTACAGATCGACTTAAAACACCTTAAAACAGATTGTTCAGATTCTACTCCATATGTCAATCTAGACTCTCCCACCTGCTGAAAAGCTTGCTTTTGTTGGGTGGGTTTTGTGCAATCGTTTAGTCGTCCTTGTGTATAACAAGGGCTTAGCAAGGGTGAACCTAGGGTCGCGCTATAGTCAAGCTTGTGTGTTCCTTGTGCCAAGCTATAGTGGAGCATTATTTGACCAATACCCGTCAAATTTCTACATTTCATCGGATTTTCATCGGGTCGGCATCGGGTTTTGATCGGTATGGCCCGATGAAATCCCGATGAAAACTCGATGCCAATAGCATGAAAGGCAGAAGCTGCGGCGAAGTTGGGCAGACAAAAGTCCGAAGAAGTCTCTATCTTTGTTAGGTTTTGAAGATCGCTCGTGTATCGCTTTTTTAGCAGGATCAAAGTACCTTTAAAGTACGTTTTTCCTTGTCTAATTTTCTTGAGCAACAGATGTGTAAATAGTACTATATCTGTGCTTAAGTAGTGCTTCACAGGTACTTGAAATATATAGGTTATATAGGCCTTTAAAAAGGTTATTAATTTTAGGGTATTCATCATTTTTTTGTTTGTGGTTACTTCGATAACCGACCGAAAAACTCAGCGACCTTTCTGCTCACCTCTAGCTCTTTTCCAATGCGCTCTTTTGCTTCTGCAGACAGCTGTACTGTACTCAGATCTATATGGTGATGATTGGCGATACAATAAGCAATCAATACGCGATACAAGGCAGTTGCAAATTCTCGTATTTCCTCATCTTTTTTGAGCCTATTTTCTCCTATGTCACAATCAAGATATGTGCGCGATAGCTGGAATACAATAGCAGAAATAGCCTCTAACGCATAGTGATCCCAGAATGCCTCAATATCCTTAATAGGATCATAATCGACCTTATGGACATCATAAATCATTCGATCAAAAGCAAATTGTAGCGCTAAAATCCTGTTCATTTTTCAGTACTTAAATCATAACCGAGAGCACATAGCATGCCCCTTCCGATCGAAATCAGCTTTTTTGGGAGCTGGTGTTACTCAGTTCACATTAGTAATAATTAATTCATTCTGAGAGCCAGATCGCGTTTGATTGAGGGGTCACAAGGTATATAATATTGGCGTTACGCGTTCCATGGCAAAGAGAAGCCAAATCTGATTTGGCCTAATCAGTCGAGCTACTCGGGTGCAGCGATGATGTTCTTTGATTGTTGTTTTTTGTTCATAACTCGTTTTATTGGTACCGAGTCTTACAGAGAAGCAGTTCCAAAAAGAGGGGGCTGCATCCCGTACTCCACAAGATTCTCAGGCCTAAAGTCGCAACGGGTAAACAGCAGCCCCACACTTCAATGAATTAATGCAAAAATAGCATTTTTCATTGAAAGCGTGAGATATTTCTGCTGCCTTGCCACTAGGCCTGAGAATGGAGTGCAAGACTTATAAATATCTATATCTTTAAAAATTTACATCATAGCTTGTTCATAAGGCAAATATAAAAAACAAAGCTTTAGTAAACAAATTTGTTGACCATTTTTTTTTCAATATAACGATTTTAACAAGATGGATCAAAATCAAAAGGCTTTTCGGATCAAACTTGGCCGCCGTATCGAACAAATTAGAACAGAGAAGAAAATAGAGCAAGGAGAATTAGCATCTATGATTAATAAGGATAAACAATTTATCAATCGTTATGAACGTCAAGGTGCAAATCCTACAGCTTTTATTTTAGTTCAGATTGCAGATGCATTAGGAACAACAGCGAATGATCTCCTTGATTTCACTCAAGTTAAATAACATCTATTAATTTCTTTTACAATGGCTATAATCTTCCCTTTTTGTAAGCTCAATGATAAACTTCAGAATTAAATAGCTACTCATTTAAACACAGATAAAAATTGTTTAAATATAAAAGCGGCAATCTCTTTCGAAATTGCCGCTCTCAAACTATATTACTAATTAGGGGAATTATTTTACATCCCACCAAACTGGCTCATATAAAAACTTGATTCCAGGAAAGTTACCGTTACTTGTCACTTCATTTTGAGGATATGGCAAACGTAATGGCCAACGTCCAGCTCCCAAACGAGAAGCTACAGAAACCTCAAAGAAAGTCGGATATCCCGTTCTTCTCCATTCTGACCAAGCTTCAAAACCTTGACTACCACACATGGCATAATACTTTTGTGTAATAATTGATTCTAACTTAGCCGTAGCCGATTTGTCTGAGAAGTCTTTTGCATCAACAGCATTAGCTAAATAAACATCCGATTCCGCATTTGTTAATTTAGCGGCTTTAAAGCTTTCTTTTACACCTTGATTAAACAATGCAGTTGCATCTCCGTTCCCCCAACCTCTTACAATTGCCTCTGCTTGCAAGAATTTTGATTCTGCACTTGAGAACAACCATACAGGTGCCAAAGCTGATTGAGAATCATTTGCATTTCCAGCAACTAAAGCCGATGGAGGAGAAACTAATATTTCAGAATTAATTTCAAATGATCCTTGTGGAATATAAGCAATTGTGTCCTGCTTAGGCAATTTGCTAAAGAAAGCGTACAGTCTTGGATCGTTATTTCTTATAAAAGCTTTAGCCACAGTTGCACTGGCTACAACATTCTGCGTTCTACCCAAGCCAATCATCTCATTATACAAAGGATTTTCATTTCCACCAGTATTTGTATAAGTGATTGATACACCTTTATTCAAAAAAGTTGCCTTGTTATCGTAAAGCGCCTTCACACCAGCTGCTGCTTTAGTTGCATTCTTTTCACTTAATCTCAAATATGCTTTAAGCTTAAGTGTATTTCCAAAAGCAGTCCATTGGGTTAAATCACCACCAAACAACATATCCTGAGTCCCTACTGTATTTGCATTAGGTGTTTTCAACAGTGCCAACCCTTTATCTACAAAATTGAACACAGAATCGTAAACTACCTCTTGTGAATCATATTTTGGGCTTCTGTGCTCTGCACCTGTCAAGGCTTCAGCAACTGGAACATCACCAAAAGCATCTGTTGCCACTTGAAATGTATATGCTTTCAATAAATAGGCAATACCTTTATAATATTCATTCTTAGCCTCTTTGCTGTCAATGATCATCTGCGCATTGTTCAATGCATTTCTGTACAAAGCAACCCAAGCGGTATTGGTATTCGCATTGGAAACTTGGTATTGATCGATAGTCTTATACTGTGAAGAAGATGGGCTTTGGGTCCAATATTGAGCCCAAATACTACCATAAACCTGAAGTGAGTTACCGACTACCTGACTGATAGAAGCTTCTACTGTAGGTAACAATAGGCTAGGATCAGCTTTATCGGGATTATTTGGATTGGTGTTCACATCCAAAAATTTATTACATCCGGATAGCCCAAAAACGGCTGAGGCAACCAGAACAAGTCCAAGACTTTTTATTTTAATATTTTTAATATTCATTATGACAAGAATTAGAATGATACTTTTACGTTGACACCATAGTTACGTAATGAAGGTTGTGCTGTAAAGTCAAAACCTTGCGCATTTCCAGCTCCTGAAGAGTTCACTTCTGGATCGGCAAATTTGTTTGCTTTAGGTGTCCAAATAAATAAGTTATTACCAAAAAGACCGATGGTTGCAGCTCCAAATGGAGTTTTCTCTAATTGATGTTTTTTGAAGGTGTAAGAAACTGTCAAATTGCGCAATTTCACATAAGAGCCATCAATTACACTCATACCTGTTTGGAAATTATTTCCGTAGTAAGAAGCTTTGTCATACTTTACAGAAGTATTTTCTGTAAAGTTTCCATTTGCGTCCTGAATAACTGAATTAGGATAGATCAAACCGATACGTTCACCACCCGTCTCCTCAGATGCTCCAACGAATGCTAGTGTATTTTTTGTTCTTGAGAAGAATACTCCTCCTTGTTTAGCATCAAATAAAGCGCTTAATGACCAATTTTTGTAAGTCACATTCGTACCCAAAGAAGCTTGATATTTCGGATTATAAGATCCTAAATATTCCGCTTTTGAAGTTGCAACAGGCAAACCTGTTTTGCCATCCACAATTGTACGTCCTTGCGGATCTTTCGCTTCAGTAACAGCATAAAATTCGCCATAAGGACGACCTACAGCAGCCACGATAGACATTCCAGAGAAACCACCGACAGAAACTTGCTCAACACCATCCATCAACTCAACAACTTTACTGTTATTTTTGGTATAGGTACCATATAATTCCCAGCTAAAATTGTCTGTTTTGACTGGAGTACCACGAAGTGTTAACTCAACACCTTTGTTTTGAACTTTACCCGCATTAATCACACTAAATCCATAACCTGTCGATGCCGGAATAGGAATACTTAAGATCTGGTTTTTAGAGCTATTGTTATAATATGTAAAGTCTACATATAATCTATTTTGTAAGAAACCTAATTCAGTACCAAGCTCAAATGAATCTGTAATTTCAGGTTTTAAACCTGCATTTCCAATTGTAGAGCTTGACATTAAAGCTGAGACATTACCAAAAGGGAAAGTTGTACTACCAAATCCACCGTTGATTGTTGTACGAGCAAAAGTAGTCAATAACTGATATGGATCGGTATCTGATCCCACCTGCGCCCAGTTCGCACGGAATTTAGCATAGTTCCAAGTCTTTTTGATGTTTTCATTGAAAAGTTCAGAAAACACAAATGAACCACTTACACTTGGATAAAAGAAAGAATTATTATCCTTAGGCAATGTAGAAGACCAATCATTACGACCTGTAACCTCTAAATACGCCATGTCTTTATAGGATATATTCGCATCCGCATATACACCTACTAATCTTCTATTTGACCAAGTATCTTCGATCAAATTTAATGGACCGTTTGAATTTGCTAAGTTATACCATCCTGGTACCACCAAACCACCACTAGCATTTGTAGCCGTACTGTTGCTTGTTGTTTTACGTTGACGGATATTATTACCGAGCATCAACGATCCTTTCCAGTCATCGTTAAAATCATGCGTTGCGGTAGCCATAAAATCATGAACGATCTCATTAACATTAAATTGATCAATACGATAAGATCCTACTCCTGAAACACGGTTTCCGTTGCTATAAGGAGCGGCAGCATCTGTTGCAACATAATTATATTTTGGAGACTCATTTCTACGACGATCTGAATAGTTGTCCAAACCAACGCGCTCTTGAAATGTCAACCAAGATGTTGGCTTGTAGTCAATATTGAAATTACCAACAATACGGTTCACATCATTATAGTTTTTGAAGTTATCCAATATCCAGTATGGGTTAAGTGTATAAGCTCCATAGTAACCATACTCATTACTGTGTACCAAACCGTTTGCATCTGTAAATCCATATGCATTGTAAGGATTGTTCAAGTCTTTTAATCCTTTGATATCGATATCACGAGGTGTTTGTAAAATGGCGTTGTAAACAGATCCACCACCTTGACCACCACCGACGTTATTACTATTGATACGGTTATAGCTTACAGAAATCCCTGCTGAGAATTTATTTGAAAATTCAGTATTACCATTAAAACGTACACCATATTTATTATAGTTATCGTTTTTCCCTGGATAAACACCATTTGAATTCAAGGCATTCAATCCCAAATAGAAGCTAGATTTCTCTGTTCCGCCAGCAAAACTTAAATTGTTATCTGAAGCAATACCTGTATCAAAGAAATCACGAACATTATTTTTCACAGCAGAATAAGGCTTTTGCTGTCTAACCCCGTTGATCGTCTGTCCCCATTCCTGCATCTTGCCGGTAAATGCTGGTCCCCAGGAACCATTTTCCCTTGGATCGTTGACATAAGTTACATCTCCGCTGGTCTTGTTGATATTATAATATCCCTGTCCATAGTCATTTTGGAAATCAGGCAATTTCAAAATGGATGAAAATGTATTTACAGTATTAAAAGTGATTTGATTTTTCGCACCTTTATTACCACTTTTCGTCGTGATGATTAAGGCACCATTTGATGCACGAGAACCATACAACGCCGCAGCTGCCGGGCCTTTCAATATAGTCACAGAGGCGATATCATCTGGATTGATATCATTACCCCTATTTCCGAAATCTACACTTGACAAATCACTTGCTCCTCCTACTTTACTTGTGTTATCGATAGGCATACCATCGACGACAATCAAAGCTTGGTTGTTACCGCTAATTGATGTTCCACCACGCAAAACGACACGAGAAGAACTACCCGGTGAATTTGATGTTGATGTGATGTTTACACCTGCAACTTTACCGGCTAAGGAGTTGATAGCACTTGAATTTCCGCCCTCTCGCAATTCATCAGCTTTGATCGTTGGAGCAGAATAGCCTAACGAACGCTTCTCACGCTTAATTGCATTAGCAGTTACGACAACTTCTTGCAAAGCATTATCTTGACCAGATAAAGAGACATTGAATACAGTACTGTTGTTATTAACAATAATCGTTTTATCATCAAAACCAACGGAACGGAATACGACAACCTTACCTGCCGGTACATTCAGAGAGTAATTACCGTTAGCATCAGTCTGCGTTGCCTGATTAGTTCCTTGTACAACTACTGTCACCCCTGGTATTGCTTTACCGTCAGCAGATGTAACACGACCACTAATCTTTTTTTCTTGAGCGAATGCAACCGAAGTCAGAATCATACCGCCAACAAGAAAACTTAGTAATGTTTGTTTCATGTTTTAGTTAGTTAATTTTATTATTTTTTCTAATCCTATATATTGATATAAATTATATCCGTTATCATAACCGTCTAAACATAAATTGCCTAGACAATAAACAGCAAAAAACATATCATGCTATTGCAGTTCATTTAGTAACAGTTGAAAATATTTTTGGAAAAGCGGGCCCCAGGTAGATGTAGGGTCAGTCCTTAGATAAATATCCAGCTGTAAAATTTGCTCTTTTCAGCATTTACAGTAAATAATAGTTAGTGCGATTTTTATTAGCGGTGTCAAATATAGAAAGCCAAAGTTGCTTTTACAAGTTTTTTAACATAATCTATCGTTAGCAGGAAATACCGCAAGAATAAGTTCACAATTTTACAAATCGTTACAAAAGAAGCATTATAGAATAAAAAGTCATCAAACAATTTCCGGACAGAATTTTATACGGAATGAACCAAAATTAACAAAACATTAACAATGTTATAAGAAAACGTTAACATGCTATTCTATTATTTTTCATAGGAAAATTATAGTTAATTTATAATGA
>JALAGS010000126.1 GCA_022712315.1 Sphingobacterium sp.
ACTGAAAATCGAACAAACTCAACTCTTTTTCTTTATTGCCTACCATACCTAAATTTAATCACCTAAAGATAAGAAAACTAAATTATTTAGCAAAAGGATAGGTCAATAAAACCATAAACCCTTTGTGAGAAAAAAATGAACCATTATATGCGGCTCAATTGTTATAAGGATATGGAACAATCTTATTTTTTGGGAACAAGTGGTATTCTTTTACCTTACAAGAATAGAAGTTTTTATCCTGAGCAGTTAGCGGGTAAGAGTCGGCTGACCGTATACAGCTTATTATTTAATTCTTTGGAGGTAAACAGTTCTTTTTATAAAATTCCCCGGGAAGAAACTGTTAAAAGATGGTCCGAGGAAACGACTGATGATTTTCGATTTACTTTTAAGCTTTGGAAAGGAATTACGCATGAAAAGGAACTCAGGTTTGATCCACAGGATGTCGTTAGATTTCTATCCGTTATTGATGGCGTCGGTCAAAAGAAAGGATGTTTGCTTATACAATTACCGCCATCATTTAAATTTACTTCCATTGGAAGGCTTACTGAACTATTGGACTGTATCAGTCAGGATCAGAGAAGTAAGGCCTGGAAGGTATGTATAGAATTTAGAAACGACACTTGGTATAGGGAAGAAACTTTTATTCTTTTAAAATCATATGGAATGCATGTGGTTGTCCATGATAAGGATACTCGTGGTATGCGTCTTCAATATGCCGATACTAAAATTATCTATATGCGTCTCCATGGGCCGGATGGTGACTATCGGGGAAGCTATTCAGACAGTGTGCTGAAGGAATATAGTATCTATATAAATAGTTGGATCGCAGAGGAAAAAGTGGTGTATGTTTATTTTAATAATACCATTGGATCGGCACTTGCTAACCTGAATACATTAACGGAATATATCACAGCGAGCAAAGCATCATCTCTTTAAAACTATTTTCTCTTTAAAGAATCCGATTACGGATATATTCAGTTCCCATATAACCATCCCAGCCCTCATGCTCACGCATAATTCGCTGGTATGCTGCTGCCAATGCCTGAAACTTCGTCAATAAAGGGATACCTCTCCGGATGCAGTCATGATCGGAGAAAGTTCCAGCCTTATCGTACCATTGAAGCCAACCGAGTAATTCTTGTCTAGTCATCAGCTTTAATTGATCGAAAAGCATCTTATCTTTTAAGCCTAAAAGCTGATAACGCCAATCATTTTGATGCGATTCCATTGCTAGAATTTTTGGCAGCTGATGATCGATGATCTGTTTGATAAAAGATTCCATAATTTCAAATTTTAGTTGTTGAACATAAGTTGTGCATGCGTGTTCGAAAAAGCATTATATTTTCTTTTCATATGGATACGCAAGATTTCTTTGTATATATATTCGACAGCCTTCATTTTAGAGATCTGCTGTACTCCATTTTCAATGCATTTGCGATCTGTATAGTTTCCTTTTGGATTATTCCATTGTAGCCAATCAAGCAGCATTTCTTTTTCTAGTTTTTCAAGCCTTTGTTGTAAGCCTGCTAATTCACTTTCTCTAAGCTGCTCGCGCCAGTCGGACCAAATGGAATTGGATATTGCTGCTCTTTTCTCTTTGAATTTGTTTTCCATGTATTTCTTTAAATCTGATTTGTAAAATCTATTAGATGACTAGCTTGCTGATAATAGCGTTGCCTAGTTTACTTTTCATAAATAGCTCAATCTGTTTCAGTAATTCCGGGCTTACTTCGGGGACCCTTTCGAGATCCCGTATAAACCACTTCTGAATGACCGGATTCTGTTTGGAACGCTGGTCGAATTTAACGACTTCAGCTCTCGATGACTTTCCTTCTGGATCGTAGTATGACCACAGTACAATGAAAATCGTATTCGGGTCTTCATCGGGATAGGGGGTATGAAAGCGAACGATGTCGCCAACGTGTAACTCCTTATTGTCATAAGCTGTGATTTGTTCCATAAAAGCGTCGTCTAAAACTGATAATCAAATATACTAATAATATTAGTATTTAAAAATTATTGCTAAAAATTTTATTCTTTTGATGAGCGATCGTTGATTCTGGTAGATGGAACTTATCCTTTAAGCGGTTTTTCGCTACATGTTATTTTTATTGTTAGCAGCTGATTGAATTTTAAGACGTTAGCTTTCCGGTGGAGAAGAGGTGAAACTATTTGGTGAGATGATTACAATAGCCGATTTTGCGGTGCCTTTCTTTATTTTTCTCAATTGTAGTACGGTCTTGCGTGCTGATGATCAATTGTGTTGGGACCTGATGTGTTTAACTTCATGGGCAGAGACCGCATAAGAGTATGGATAGCTGCAGCGGATACACCTTTCGATTTAACGCTGCATAGAATATAACATCGGTAAAAAAATAGCAATCCTGTAGCGTGTTGTATTCTTAATTGCTTTATTTTTTATGAAACTTACTTTCTGACTTAGGCAGCTTGACTTTGAAGATATAATATGGCAATTCTACCTTGTCGATTCCCTTATTCCATTGTGGATCCTTAAAAAGTTGTGCACAAGAAAAATAAAGATATCCATCTTCGCCGATCCCCATGGAATCAGGCCATAATATTCGAGGGTCACGGACTATGGTATGTAGTTTTCCATCAGGACTTAAATATTTGATACTATAGTCGATGGATGAAGTTAGGTAAATATTTCCGTTTATATCTGCCAGTAAGCCATGTGTGATGCCAACCTCTCCTTTGTCTTCGACTTTTGCCTCCAATTCTTGTTTCGTTAATGTGGAATCAGCCAAAAATTTTGTTGCGATACAGTATAAATGGGTTTGATTGATCGGTTTGAAGTATAGATATTTAAAGTCGTGACTCAATGCAATGCCATTCACGTTGGAAGAAAAAGGTTTCCCGTTTTCATTGCGCATATCATTACTGTCGTAGCTTAATATCACTCCAGGATCAGCCAGTGTAAATCGGCTTCCAGCCAATGCTTTCCTGCTCTTTCCGGTTTTAAGATCTAGAACAATGATGGCCGCTTGGCCTGGATCAGAGAGATAGGCTAAATTTTTCTTTCCGTCAATGCGCATATCATTTAGACCCGATTTGGTTTTATCAAGGTCGTCGAAACTGTAAATACGTTCAATCTGATCCTTCTTTGTGTCGATTTTCAACAATTTGAACTGCCCTTGGGCTGGTTTTTCATTATTGCCAAAAATTGATCCGGCAGATGAAGGTTTGGAATCTAATACCCAAAGATTGTCCTGGGCATCTACAAATATATCCTGTACATTAACAAAGCGGGAATTCTCTATGCCTGTTTTATTCCATTCACTATCCGGATAAGGAACAGGTTTTCCGTCGATGATTTCAGTTAGTGCATACTGAAAATTCTTAGTTTGTTTTGGGAAGGAAACAAATAGCCGGTTGCTGGATGTAACGCTCACGCCAATGGGACGGTATGGACCTAAATCTACTGCTACCTCTAGTTGTGGGCTTGTTGAATTACTGACTTGGGCCATCATGTTTAAAAAAAAGATGTGAAAGAATAGAAAACTAAATAAGAGCCTTTTTCGCATGTTCTTGTATTAATTTACCTGTTTTTATTCCATTAGTGTTACAAAGCGGTATGTTATAAGCTTTATAGCGGGCCGACGCTTTTATAAAATAACTGTCTTTCTGCTAGTATTGTTTTAATAAGGAGAAGCTTTATCAAGTTTTTATCGCTGCATTGTCTTGCTTTTAATAACACTTCTTTATAGCTACCCTTATATGGAATGAATGATTCCGATTTGAATCCACTTGAATTTTGGATCCACTTGAATTTTAAATGCCAGAAGTTTTAGGTAAGGTGATCTCAATAAATATCCAGTAAGTAGAGATTTAGAATAGCATTTCCCGTAAAAGCTTTTCAACTTCCTTGGCATGGGTGACCGTCATAAAATGTCCGGCACCTTTAATCACAAAGTTGGATTTTACATTCTTGATAGGAATAATATGATCTCTACTCCCATGTACATGAATTAAATTGTCCGGAACTGAAGTGTTTTTCCATTGTGGAATCTGATGTATTGCCCAGGCCATAAAGACGGGATCGGTATCGTTTAAGATCTGCTTTAGTAATAGAGAATCTTCTTTGCTGCTGACACCAAAAAAATAATCCGATAGAAAATTATGCCACTTAAGGAAGCTATTCGGTACCAGCTGATTGATTCTAAGCCAGCTTGCTAACCGGTATCTCAGGGGGAATTCATGATTTCCTTTAGCCGAAGCAAGCAGAATAATTTTTTTTACAGGGATAACTTTAGCAATTTCAATTGCTATCATTCCACCAAAAGAAAGCCCGATAAGAATGGGCTGTTTTACGGTGATTTTTGACGATAATCTTTTTGCATAAATGGCCAGTGGTTCATGGGGATTCGGTGTAATCCAATCCAGATATTCGATGTCAAGCGAACCAAAGTTTATCTTGCTGAATACCCGTTGGTCTACACCTAATCCGCTTATGATATATATTTTGGTATCGGTTATTTTCATTGAATCAAGTCTGGATACATTTACGGAGACAGCTGCTGGATTATCACTATAAATGAATAGGGGCAAAATAATGATTAAAAATCAATTTTTGCCCCTATTTTATATTATGGAGTAATGTAATTTTAGTGCAGCGGTTATTGCTCTCCTGTTACGACAGGCTCGCTAAGCTTTTAGCTTCAAAAGTGGACAGTTCGTTGTATTTTTCGGCCTGTACTTTCTTTACCCAGTTCGGGTCCTGCAGGATCGCTCTTCCCACGGCGACAAGGTCAAAATCGCCACGTTCATACCGACGGACCAATTCGTCCAGCGAAGCAGGTGAAGATTTGAATTCGGAGTTTGTAAATACTTCGCCAAAGTCTTTATCAAGCCCTACAGATCCAACCGTGATTGTGGGTTGCCCGGAGATCTTTTTGAGCCAGCCGGCGAAATTTAAATCACTGCCTTCAAACTCTGCTTCCCAATAACGGCGTTGGCTTCCATGAAAAATGTCGACACCCGCATCTGTCAATGGTAGGATCCAATCTTCCATTGCTGCAGGGGTAGGAGCAAGCTTGGCCGTATAGTCCTGTTGTTTCCATTGTGATAATCTTAGGATAATCACAAAATCCGGTCCTACAGCTTTTCGCATGGCTTTAACGACTTCAACAGCGAATTTAGAACGCTCCTTAATCGTTTTGCCTCCAAATTCGTCAGTGCGGTGATTCATACCCTCCCAAAAAAACTGGTCGATCAAATAACCGTGGGCACCATGGATTTCAAAAGCATCAAAGCCCAGATCTTTCGCCGACTTGGCCGCATCAGCGTATGCCTGTATTGTGGCTTCTATATCAGCCAATGTCATCGTATCCGGACTCTCAAATGCTGCAGGTGGCGTCCATTGCATTGGCGTATAACCGACATGCCATATTTGAGGGGCTATTTTTCCGCCTTTTTCGTGCACAGCATCGACGATATTTTTCCAGCCAGCTAGTGCCTGATCGCCATAGAAATTGGGAATGTCTTTTAAATTTTTTGAAGAAGGCCTTTCGATCACTGTACCCTCTGTTAAGATTAAGCCGACATCACCAGCAGCACGCCGCTCATAATAACCAGCCACAGCACTGTCGGGAATTCCGTCCGCAGAAAACGCTCTTGTCATTGGTGCCATGACAAAGCGGTTTTTCAGTCTTAAATTTTTATATTCAAAGGGATTAAAAAGTGTTTGTATGCTCATTTTTCTTGTTTTAAATTGTAAATCTTCACAAAGATATTTTAAATAGTGTATATTTGTAACTATTATTAGTATAAACTAGTTACCTTTGTGTAACTATTCCCGAAATATCAAATGAAAAGGACTGAATTTAAAAGCTGTTCCTGTGCGATGCAGCGCTCGATGGCAATTTTAGGTACGAGGTGGAAACCTGTCATTATTTATACACTGCGTGATCGGAAAGCTAGATTTGGTCAGCTCGATGCGCTGATAGAAAATATTTCCCGTAAGGTTTTGACCAGCTCATTAAAAGAATTGGAAGAGGATGGTGTTATTCTTAGAGAAGAATATAAGGAACTGCCACCACGCGTCGAATATTCTTTGACTGAAAAAGGTAAAGCCTTAATTCCCATTATGTGCCAGTTGGCAAAATGGAACGAATCCTTTTACGAAGAGCCGGAGTTACCGGAATTGATCGCGTAGAAATTATAATCTAAATACATAAACCTTGCTTAGCATTTATGCTAATCGCTGTCGAATGGAATAGTATCGTCTTAAGAGGTTTGGCCTGTAAGTTTTTTATTGCTTGCCAGCTCGGAATTGTTGATCACAATAAATGAAATTTTCATATTTATTTAAAATTTAAGTAATATTGAATTGTGAAAAACAAGGTAAACCAAGAATTTAGCAAGCAGGATTTTTTAAAATCTTTTCGTGAGGGCAGAAGGGATGGTTTACAATTTTTATACAAAACATTCTATAGTCCAATGTGCTATTTTTTAGAAAAGATGAGCCTTGATAAAGGTACCATCGAAGAAATAGTTCAGGATGTATTTTTAAAGCTCTGGGAGCGACGGATTGATTTTGATCATTTTGAATCGATTCGATGTTTTCTCTACACAAGCTGTAGGAATGCCGCTTTAAACAAGATGCAGCAACACAGCAGAAATCAACAAAAAACGAATTCTTATACGGCACAGCTTGATCTGGTTGATTTGCCCATCAGCCACCAGATGATCTATATGGAAACGCTTCGAACCATTCATGAAGCCATTGATACCTTACCCGAGCAATGTAAACAGGTGATGCGCAAGCTCGTTGTCGAAGATCTCAGCCCACAGGAAGCAGCGGTCTCGTTGGGGCTAGCTACTAGTACGATTTACAACCAAAAGAAAAGGGGAATCGAACTTTTGAGACAAAGACTTAAACCTGACCAGTTTTTTTGCCTACTTTTGCTCTTACTATATTATTAGAAACCTTTATAGATCTGATATATAGTTTTTTATAAAAATATCTACCATTTCTTTAGAGAAACGAAATCAGAATATTGTTTTAAGTATATAGAGCAATATGGAGCAAGTACCCCAACATATCATTTATTTACTGAGTAAGTCCAAGCTGGAAGATCTGCGCGATGACGAAAAAAAGCAGCTAGACTTCTGGAAGTCCGAAACAGTGGCCAATAAGGGGCTATGTGATCTTCTTGACGATAAAAACCAGCTTTTAAAAGACCTGAAAGGAATTTCAAACTACGATTGGGAGAAGTCTTTTGAGATTTTTGAACAAGATTATTTAAGCAGCACAGCTACGAAGCCTGTTTTCAACCGAATCTGGACCTACGGTATCGCGGCAGCACTGGTTGGTTTATTGGTGTTATTTTTTGTACATAATCTTTCGGATACAGGGTATCAGCAGACGCCGAATAAAGATATTCAGCCCGCCCGAATGACGGGTAAGGTTCGTCTCGGAAATGGAAAATCAATTTTGATGGTTCCGGGAGATACGCTATTATCATTAGGGAAGTCTATTCACCCTACAATAAGCCAAGCGGATAGTCTATTTGCTGCTACTCCCAGAGGTGGCAAAATGACTATTTTACTGCCCGACGGAACCAAAGTGTGGATGAATGCCCAAACACAGCTGGATTATTATGAAGTAGATAGTCTGCGGGAGGTTCGTTTGGTGGGAGAGGCTTATTTTGAAGTTGCCAAGAAATATTTGCCATTGACAGGTGAAGTTCCAAAACTGAAACCTTTTGTTGTACAGGCAGGGAAAATCCATGTATCGGTATTGGGAACACATTTTTATGTAAAATCAACCAAAAACCTAGAAGACTTTAAAACCACGCTATATGAAGGTAAAGTTAGGGTTCGGCAGGGCGAACGGCAAATAATATTGCTGCCAGGGGAAGAAACCTATATAAAAGTCGGTCAGATCGAACGGCGGACAACTGATCCTGACCTGAGAAATGCATTGAAGGATGGGTATTTTGTATTTAACGCAGAGCCTCTGGCTGTGGTTATGGATGAATTGGCAGCTTGGTATAACGTTGAGGTTGTTTATCTCGATAACCGGGTAAAATCGGAAAAATTTGAAGCCATGTTGTCTCGTAACAGCAGCTTGAAAGATATCATCAACGTACTGGAGAGTACGGGGAAAATTAGATTTAAATTTAAAGGAAAGACCATTTATGTAGAAAAAACAACCTAAATGAAAAGACGAAACCCTAAACGCTTGCAACATCTAGGGCTTCTGATCAAGCAATTCTAACTGAAACAGAATTTTAATTCTTAACCTAAAACAAATGTATAAAAATTATGCACAACTTGGTCGTGCCCTAAACGGCCAAATGCAACAAATGAAAAACAGCGATCGCCCAGATATCTGGAGTAGGCCGCAATGGAGGGGAAACATTATGCGCATATCGCTTACGACCATCATGATGTCTTGTTATTTGCTTCATGTTGGGGCTAAAACTTATGGACAGAATATATCGATACATGAAAAATCAGTATCACTAAGAACGGTTTTTTCAAAGATCAATAAGCAGACAGGCTACTCTTATCTATGGGCTGCGAAAACCATCGATCCAGATACTAAGGTTAACTTAACGGTTAGCAAAGAGCCTTTAGGAAGCACGCTTGAAAAGTTATTGGATGACTTAAATCTAGATTTTGAGATCAAAGGGAAGATTATTGTCATACGTGAAAAATCAAATCAGACACAGCTGTCCAGCGCTCAGCAATTGATGTCCTATCAGCAAATGACTGTAAAAGGTTTTATTGTTGACTACACCAACCGGCCGCTTCAAGGGGCAACGATTCGTGTAAAAGGAATTCCAAAAGGAACCGTTACGGATCAAAACGGTCATTTTGAAATTAATGGCGTTAGTTCGAATAGCTTTTTGGACATTACAATGGTTGGATTTGCTCCGCTTACGATTGCAGCTAAGTCCGATTTGGGGACGATTAGTTTACGAGCCTTGGACGAGCAATTGCAGGAGGTGAACATTACGGTCAATACGGGATACCAAAAAATAAGCAAAGAAAGAGCGGCGGGTTCAATTGCTCAGGTGACGGCTAAAGACATGGAGGGGCGGCTCCAGCCTAATTTATTGGACCGAATTGATGGACTGTTGCCCGGATTAAATTTAGTACGAAACACCTCAAGTCCGCAGAATAGTAAAAATAACCTGGCTATTGAGGTCCGTGGACGCTCCACAATCAACGCACAGGCTGCACCCTTGATTGTTGTTGACGGTATGCCTTTTGAAGGAGACCTAACGGCAATCAATCCCAATGATATTGCTTCCATAACCGTTTTGAAAGATGCGCAGGCAGCCTCTATTTATGGCGTACGTTCTTCTAACGGCGTTATTGTTATTGCGACAAAAATAGGCACCGCAGGCAAAACAAAAATTGATTACAGCAATACACTTTCCTTTAGGGGGCTTCCAAGCCGTAGCTACCTCAATCAGATGAGCAGTGCAGAACTGGTCAACTTTCAAAAAGAAATGTTTAACTATCGTTCAGGAGATTATGCGGCCATCGATCCGAGAAAATCGATGAACGATGTTTATCGAATTTTGTACGATCGCAAAGGTGGAGTGATTTCGGAAGAAGAGATGGAGAAGCGCCTTGATGTATATCGAAACCGTGACCGCTTCACCCAAATGGATAAATTTCTGAATACGACCCGATTCGATCAGCAACATAACCTCGCTGTTTCGGGCGGATCCGATCGTTATACATATCATTATTCTCTCAATTATACGCAGCCAGGAGATTACAATAAGGGACGGGCGACAAATAAGGAACTGGGATTCAGCCTGAAAAATAATTTTAAGTTTACTGACTGGTTTAGTTTACGAGCAAATGTCCTAGGAAAGAATCAAAATAGAGAGGGTGATATCGGCTTTAATTTCTACGATAATTATATCGGTGGCAAGGCATCCTATTATCTACTTGAAAATGAAGATGGCTCTCCGGCTCAATGGTATAATTCAAAATCTCAATTTGAGATTGATCGTTTGAATGCCTTGGGGCTAGAAGATGAGACCTATATTCCTTTAAAGCATGTAGCAGCGATCCACGAAAAGTTCTATAATAAATACCTTAACTTAAATTTTGCTGCCAATTTTAAGATTATCAAGGGGCTAGACTTCGATCTGTCCTATCAAAGTGAACGGACGGAAGGGTATAATGGCACATTGAATAGAAAAAATGCCCAATCGGTTGTTGGGATGATCAATGACGCGACACAAATCGGAAAAGATGGATTAATCAAACGCAATGTGCCGCAAGGAGGACAGTTTGCCGAACAGCGTAACGATGTCAATAGCTATACATTGCGTGGTCAATTTAATTACCAGCACAATAGTCAGGACAAACATGAAATCGTAGCGATTGCTGGAGCTGAGCGAAGACAGATTAATAATCGATATACAAATATCTATAAATACGGTTACGATGAAAATAGTTTAGTATACAAGGGAATCAATGAAGAGCTTTTCGGTATACAAATTCAAAACACACAAGCGCTTTTTAATAGCTACTCCATT
The DNA here is from genome assembly GCA_022712315.1 of Sphingobacterium sp. GTDB lineage: Bacteria > Bacteroidota > Bacteroidia > Sphingobacteriales > Sphingobacteriaceae > Sphingobacterium. The sequence goes on from JALAGS010000126.1 coordinate 10,533, forward strand.
TTAAAAAAAGAGACCGGGTTTAAAGATTTAGTGGATCGATTCATTTCCTTTTATGCTAATGGATCGTATACCTATGATCGCAAGTTGACCTTAAGCGGAAGTATCCGGATGGATCAATCCAATTTGTTTGGCACAAATATCAAAAATCAATACAAGCCGCTTTGGTCAATAGGGGCTTTGTATCATTTGCCAAAAATAAATTGGGAACCTTTAGATCGTTGGTCGATACGTGCTACTTATGGGGTAAATGGAAATGTGCCAAAAGATAATGGACCATATTTGATTTCTCGTGTGAACAATAATCTAAACTACTTTAACGGTGAAATGCAGGCCTACATAGATTCTCCGCCCAATCCATTGTTGCGTTGGGAGCGGACAAAAGTATTCAATGTTGGCTTTGACTTCTCGCTATTTAGAGACAGGTTGCTAACTACAGTCGATATCTACAATAAGAAAACTTCGGACTTATTGGGGAATACACCTTTAGATCCAACATTGGGGTGGGATATGGTTCTGCTTAATTATGGTGATATGCAGAATAGGGGGATCGAGTTGGGATTGAACGGTAAGGTAATTCAACGTGAAAACTTTAGCTGGAACAGCACAATAAATTTTAGCTACAACAAAAATAAGATTACCAATCTGTATGTTGAGCAGAATACACCGTACTATTACTATTATGCTCCTCAAAATCGCGTTGGAATCCCGATGGGTAGTTTGTATAGTATAGACTATGCGGGATTAAATGACAAAGGTAGACCATTGGCACGAAAGGCTGATGGCAGTCTGGTGGAAACGACTCAAAAATTGACGGTCGACGATTTAATCTATGAGGGGACAGCAATACCGTCTTATAATGTTTCCTTTAGAAATGGATTTAGATATAAAGATCTGACGCTTTCCTTTATGTTTATTTTCAATGGAGGTCACGTGATGCGGGGAGTGCATCCCGAATTCCTCAGTAAATATGCGGAGCTTAATTACAATAGCAACTTCGACAAATTGTGGTTGAATTACTGGAAAAAGCCCGGTGATGAGAGTAACCCTGACATTGCTCCTGCGTTTATCACGGCTGCCTCAGGCAATATTTCTGATATTTTCAATGCCGCACATAAATTTGTTCAGAAGGCTGATTACATTAAACTGAGAGATATCTCATTATCCTATAACCTTCCTGCGCAATGGATTGCGCCGACGAAACTTTCCTATGTACGACTGACGGCACAAGTACTGAATGCATGGCGTTGGGTAGCGAACAAGGATAATCTTGATCCTGAAGTTTGGGTTGGATATAGTACAGTGACAAGTCCAAATAGAGGTATTCAAGCACCAGCAATATACAATTTAGGTGTATCTGTAGGATTTTAATAAGAAAATGCAATGAGAAAAATATATATAGGATTACTATTCGGTTTATTGACATTGAATAGCTGTAATAAATATCTGGATATAAAGCCAAAGGGCTTTACAATTCCAGAAAATCTGAATGACTACAAATTGCTTCTAAACGATCAATCTTTGGTTAGGGCTTCCGCAGTTTATCCAAATTATTTAGCAGATAATTTACAGTCTGGAGACCCTCAGGATGTACAATCGGCAGCAAGCTATGATTACTACGACTATGTAAAAAAACAACTTTACAGCTTTGCTCATGGTGCAATATTTGAAGAGGGCCAGTACGATCCGTATTGGGAATCAGCTTACAGCCATATATTTACTTACAATGTTGTTATTAATAATGTATTGACAGCAACTGAAGGTACTGATGCTGAGAAGAAAAGAATATGGGCCGAGGCTAAGGTCGGCCGGGCGTTTGAATACCTCAGTCTGGTTAATATATACGCGGCTCACTATAATCCGGCAAGTGCCACGAAAGATCTGGGAGTACCCTTGGTACTTAAAGAAGATATCAATCAAAAATACGAACGCGTATCTGTTCAGGCGATCTACGATCAGGTGCTTAGCGATCTCAATGACGCTTTACCAAACTTAAGTACGGTGCAGTCAAATAGATTCCAAGCTGTACGTTCGGTCGGATTCTCTTTTTTAAGCCGTGTTTATCTCTATCAGGGAAAATATAAAGAAGCTCTTGAGAATGCAAAACGAGCACTTGATTTGAACAAAACACTTATCGATTACAGCCTATATACCAATAAGGATAAGACGACTTGGGGACGTGTTTGTTTAAAAACAGATAATTCAGTGCAGTTTCCCGACTCCAGAACCAATATGGAAGCGGTGTGGTCTCGATTGGGGACTAGTTCGTTAGGTAGTCCAAATGCCGAATTTTATGCTTCAAAAGAACTGATTGAAACGTATGCCAAAGACTTGCCTGCAGGTGCAACTGATAAACGTTATCAATTATTTTTCTGCCGGGATCAAGCTTCATTTGGACCTAATCTCGTTAAATTCCCGGGTCGGGTATTATTTGCGCCTTATGTTGAATTTAGTACAGGATTTAATACGCCCGAATTATTTTTGATTGCTGCAGAAGCAGCTGTTCGAACAGGCAATACTACAGAGGCGCTAAATTATTTGAATACCTTAAGAAATAGTCGGATAGAAAATAACAAATCCATAACTTCCGCCGATCCAAAAATTGTTTTACAGACAGTAATCGATGAAAGACGCCGTGAAATGCCGTTTATGGCATCAGATAGGTTAATCGATCTGAAGCGACTTGCCATAGCAGACAACTTTAAAAAGTCAATTCAACATCCATTGGCGGGGAAAGTTTTCGAAATGGAATCAACGGATTTGCGGCTGATACTTCCGGTTCCGCCAAAGGTACTGTCTTTGAATCCCGGAATTCCACAGTACGAACGATAACAGAACTCTTTATAGACCTTGCCCTCCTCAATTTTTATAACAATAGAAATTGAGGAGGACAATAATGAAAAAAAATGAAAAAAATATTACTTACAGCAATTGTTTTTGCGCAGTCAATGCTATTGCTCGCCCAAGAACATATACAGTTTCAGAAGATCACTTTTGGTCAGGCAAAGGAATTGGCTAAGCAAGAAAATAAGCTTATTTTCCTAGATGGATTTACGTCCTGGTGCGCCCCTTGTAAATGGATGGAAGGGAATGTGTTTTCGCAGCCTGAAGTAGCCGCTTATTTTAATAGTACATTTATTAATACGAAGTTTGATTGTGAGATCGGAGAGGGAGTAGATATTGCTAAATTATATCAAATCAGGAGCTTCCCAACTTATTTGTTTTTAGATGGACAGGGGACATTGATCTATAGAACGCAGTCCCGTATGGAGGCTGATATTTTCCTGAAACAGGCGCAGCAAGCGAATGATCCCGATTTTCAGATCCCCAATTTACGCAAATCGTATGATCTGGGAATGCGGGAGTCGAATTTCCTGATACGTTACATTAAGGTCATGGAACAGACCGATAGTCAAGCAGCGAATGCCGCAAAAAAGGCATTGGATAGTGTGGCTACTGATGAATTTTTAAGGAGTCCAAATGGATGGGAAACTATAAAAATGATGGCGCAAAGTCTCGATGATCGCTACGGTAAATTTTTTGAATCAAACAAATCTTATTTTAAAAGTATAGCGGTGCCGGCAGATTTTGCAAAAAAGGAGACACAGCTGTTGCGATATGCAATGTACGGCTATATCAGGGACAATAAAGTAGATGAATTTAATGCTGGAGTAGCCTATTTTGAGGGATTAAAAGATCCGGAGCAAAAAATTGAAGCTGCGCTGTATAAGGTCGAATGGACTGCTGCCCATGGTACAGATAAGGAGTTTGTTGTCCTGACCAATGAATTGAGAAAGGGGCTGTTAAAGAATGAAGACGAACGGCTGAGTTTTATTGCCCGTCGTCACGCAAATGCAAAAGGAAATGTTGCAAATCCAATGATCCTAAAGCAATGCTATGTATTGGCCAAACAGGCCGCAATATTGAATCCTGCAAGTTATTCCAATCAGGGGACTTTGGCAGATATATGTATTGCATTGAAGAAAAAGAAAGAAGCTGTTCAAGCGGCAGAAGCCGCGAGAGGCTTGGCTGAATTGGAGACTTCAAAAATTATTAAACTAGCCGATGCCCTTGTAGCGCGCGCTAAAGCACTGTAATGACCAACATGAAGAAAATAGTTACATCAATATTCTTGGCCTTAAGCTGTCTAGGTACAGTATTGGCTCAAGGACATCGTTTTCAATTAACAATCAAGGGAAAACAGTTCCCGGCAAAATCTAAAATATTTGTACGTTATATTGTGGACAGGAAATTAACAATTGATTCAATCAATCTTGTTTCCAATGAAGTTATCTACAAAGGCGAAATAATTGAACCGACACAAGTCATGTTGTTTTATTCCCAAGATGGAGCTTCCTTCTTTAACCGCAAAGGAAAACCTATGGAGCGTCTTACATTTTATGTGGATCCCATAGAGGCTAAAACGCAAATCGATATAAAAAGTCCTTTTGAATCTTCCCTGGTACAAGGCGGGAAACTGCAGGTAGCCTATAAGCAGTATCAAGATTATCTAAGCTCCTATGAGAAGAAGCTCATGGTTCAGCAATCTAAAAGAGCTGATCTGTATCAAGCAAAAAATCGTGATGAAAATGCACTCAACCAAATTGGGCTAGAAATAGACAAGATCGAAACAGAGCGTAAGAAGGCGCAACGAAATTTTATAGTCAATAATCCAGACAATTACTTCAGTTTATTGGCCTTGCAGGAAGTTGCCGGCTACGATGACAATGTGGTTACCACTGAACCTTTATTTTTCAATTTGTCATCAAGATTAAGACAGACAGCAATCGGGAAAAAATTAGAAACAGATATTCAACTGGCAAAAAAGCTAGGAATTGGACAGCCAGCTTTAGACTTTGCACAAGTAACTCCTGAAGGTAAAGAGTTAAAACTCTCAGATTTTAAAGGTAAATACCTGCTATTGGATTTTTGGGCATCATGGTGTGGACCCTGTCGTGCTGAGAATCCTAATTTGGTTAAAGCTTATCAAAAGTTTAAGGGATCAAGATTTGAGATACTGGGTGTTTCACTAGATAAACCCGGGAAGAAAGATAACTGGATGAAAGCAATTGAACAAGATGGATTAACCTGGCCTCAGGTGTCGGACCTGAATGGCTGGCAAAATCAAGCCGCTCAATTGTACGGAATTCAGGCTATCCCGCAAAATTATCTGATCTCTCCTGAAGGTAAGATCGTTGGGATCAATTTAAAAGGAATTAAGTTAATGGAGAAACTTGAAGAGTTACTTAAATAACATAAGAAGGGGCAATTTGCCCCTTCTTATGTTATGGATCAATAAATGAAAAGGAATCTATCTTGGCTTCATTAGGCGGAAACCTGTTCCTTAAATCCAGCAATTTTTTCCTTAAGTGTGTCCAAGTGTTCAGGACTGATTACACCATTATCCTGATCAAAATTTTCGTAAAATTTTGGGAGCGAAAATGTTTCTTTAATGATAGCTCCAAACTGCGGGAAGAACTTTTGGGCTTCGGCCATCACATTCCCGCCGCCATAGCCCCCTGGTGAGGTAGTCATGAGCAACATAGGTTTATCTTGGAAGACTTTCACATTGATCCTAGATGCCCAGTCGAATACATTTTTAAATGCAACGCTGTAGGAGCGGTTATTCTCAGCCAGGGAGCAAATAATTACGTCACTAGCAGCTATATTATCCAAGAAAAGCTGTGCTTCCTGTGGAAACCCATTTTTTTCCAGGTCTACAGAAAAAACTGGCATGTCATAGTCATTCAGGTCGATCAAATTAATCTCGTGGCCCTCGAAGCTTTTGAGTACAAATTTGACCAATTGTTTGTTAATCGAGGTGGAAGAATTACTCCCTGCGAATGCAAATATTTTCATGTTTTATCCTTTATGATTATCGGTTGTTTAAATTTAGTCAATTTTCTTTCGAAAAATAGCTTTCTGTTTTTTTTAAAAACAGCGATAGTGGCATCTGCTTAGGGAATTCTATCGATTAGGATAAAGGTAAAGCATTGAAATATTAAATATATTCACTCCTGAAA
>JALAGS010000127.1 GCA_022712315.1 Sphingobacterium sp.
ATATTATACCAGAATGATAAATTCAATTATCATGCCAGCAATTAAAAAAATCAGCAACCTAAAACAAAAGGAGGAGGTGTATGTTTTATCGACTCGACAGATTGTATTCGGTCAATGAATCAATACGTCGAGCATTCTAATTCATAAATGGATTTAAAGATGAAAAATTTAGTAAGACTTCAAATACTGACTTTCTCGATTCTATTTCTAATCATAGGATGTCAGAGGCCACAAACAGACGAATCAAAAGCGATGGCTGCACAGAAACAGCTTGAAGATAACAAAGAGAATAAACGAATCGTATTGGATTTTTATCAGCAGATGTTTGGGGATAAGGATATTTCAGCTGTCGACAAGTATGTTTCTCCTGGATATATTCAACATAATCCATCTGTAGCAGATGGAGCGGTCGCATTTAAACTGGCTGCCGCAAATTGGTTTAAGGGGCAGCCGAAAACAAAAATTGATGTACAGCATATCGCATCGGATGGAGATTTAGTCTTCATACATTTAAAAAATAAGAAACCAGACGGTAGTCTTAAATCAACGATCGATATCTTTAGATTGGAAAATGGTAAAATTGTCGAGCACTGGGACGCACAGCAAGATGTGCCGAAAGATGCGGCAAATGCACATCCCATGTTTTAAGGATCTTTATAAAATTTCTTTCTCCTTCCTCTAGGTTCCACCTTTTAATTTTTAGAGGGGCTGTCAAGTCTGGTAATTTATGTCTAAATTTAGACCTAAATCATTTTGTACAAACTCCTAATTTTAATAATGAAAAGAATCCTGGGCTTAAGTTGTTTTTATGTATTGTTGTCTGCTTGTAGCGTTCATTATACGCCTAAAGACCACCCTTACGTATATATCCAAAAGCAGAATCGTGAGACTAAAGCATGGAAATTGGTCTGGGAGGAGAACTTTAACTCCCCAAAACTAGACGATCAGAAGTGGTCGCGAATTCCGGCAGGAGGTGCTGATTGGAATCGGCACATGAGTACGGACGACGCCTGTTTTGGCTGGGAAGATGGCGAGTTGATTCTTAAAGGAATAAAGAATACAGCTAAAAATCAAGATCCAAGACCATTTTTAACGGGTGGAATATGGAGTAAAGGAAAGTTTGCCTTTCAATATGGCCGTATTGAAATTAGAGCTAAACTTGGAAACGCCAAGGGAGCATGGCCTGCGATGTGGATGCTGGCCGAGCTGGACAAATACGGAAAATATCCTAAAAATGGTGAAATTGATATCATGGAGCACCTTAATTTTGATGATATCATTTACCAAACTACGCATTCATACTATACCTTGGATCTAGGGCAAAAAGAGCACCCGAAACATTTTGGTACCGCATCGGTCAAAACAGAAGAGTATAACATATATGGTATAAGCTGGTACCCCGACCGTATCGTATTTCAGGTGAACGGTACTGATACATTTACTTACCCAAGAATCAAAGATGTAGACGCTTCTCAGTGGCCTTATGATCAGCCATTTTATCTGTTGATTGACCAGCAGTTAGGCGGAAGCTGGGTCGGAGAGGTAGATCAAGATCAGCTGCCTGTTGAGATGCGTGTTGACTGGATCAAAGTTTACCAATAATGGCTGTCATTTCACAGTAGAAGAGAAGATAGCAATAGGTAAACCATTTGAGCCTTAGTTTTCTGATCATATGGGCGCGGACGAAGCGTAATTTTATCGATAACCAACGATCAGGTGATAAAAACTTAATATACACTTCATACGAAAATTGTTTACTTTTGGCCAGATTATGGAAGATAATACGATATTCAAGATTAGCAATAAGATTAAAGGAATTCGAAAGGAAAAAGGAATTACCATACAGGAAGTGGCGGATAAAGCAGGGGTGAGCAAGGGGCTTATTTCACAGATTGAAAATAACAGAACAATACCCTCCTTACTTGTGTTGATCAATATCATTAATGCGCTGAATGTTGATCTAAATGAATTTTTCAAAGACTTTAATTCTGAATTGGATTCCGGCCCTATTGTCGTTCGGAAAAAGGATAGTTACAGTCCATTTGAAAAGGAATCGGCTATAGGCTTCCATTATAAGCGCATCTTTACTTCAGCAATGGATAGTGCGACTATGGACATTGTCCTTTTGGAGTTACTTCCAGATGCACAACGACCGATGGTTGAAACCGAAGCCTACGAGTATAAATATATCATCAGTGGACACGTTGAGTACATATTCAATGATCAAACAATTCGCTTAGAAGAGGGCGATTCAATCTTTTTTAACGGCAGATTATCACATACACCGCGAAATATTGGAAAAGAAAAGGCTGTCATGCTCATTGTATACTTTTTTGAAAATAAGAAATAAACCATAACTACTTGGTGTCAAAGCATCACTGAATGATTCAGTGATGCTTTTTTTATTTTATACCTTTTATATCGCGCATGGATGTTTATATTTGTTTATAAATACTTAACAAAAGTTTAGTCATGTGTTAATTTCCAAAATTTACTTTTGATTGCGGACAATAAGGTCTGTTAACAAGTTTAAATGATGGAGTTAAGCCAACGAATAAAACAACGAGTAAATAGACTGGACGAGAAATCTGTGGCCATTGTATTGGCCATTACAGCATTTTTGTGTTATACAAGTATGTATTCATTTAGAAAATCATTTACGGCATCTGCTTTTGCAAATGACACGATTTTTGGTGTCGATTACAAAGTATGTATGGTAGTCATTCAAATGCTGGGCTATTTGTTGTCAAAATTTTATGGTATAAAATTTATTTCAGAAAGCAAACAACGTAATAGAGGACGGTATTTGATCGGTTTGATTTGCATTTCATGGATAGGGCTTTTGGCTTTTGCGCTTTGTCCGAGACCCTGGAATGTTATTTTTCTTTTCATCAATGGTTTTCCCTTGGGAATGGTGTGGGGATTAGTATTTAGTTATTTAGAAGGAAGGCGGTTTACAGAGATTATGGGAGCAGTTATGTCTGTGAGTTTAATCTTTGCTTCGGGACTAATTAAAACTGTTGGAAGGTGGTTGATGTCTTCTTTTCATATCAATGAATTTTGGATGCCATTTTTGACAGGTTTACTTTTTTTCCTGCCTTTTGTTTTTTGTGTATGGATTCTGGAAAATGCTCCCGGGCCAACAGAAGAGGACAAGAAGCTACGGACAGAGCGTGTTGCTATGGATAGTAAGATGCGAAAGCACTTTTTTAGAACCTTTATGCCCGGTATTGTATTGACCATTATTGTTTATACCATGCTGACTATTTTACGTGATGTGCGGGACAATTTTGAGGTAGAAATCTGGCAGATGCTGCATGTAAAAGGGGCCGGTATTTTTGCAAAAGTTGATGGTACTATTTCCATCATTGTACTTCTGCTGGTAAGTTGCCTGATTATGGTCAAAAACAATCTTAAAGCATTTAAGTTGATTCACTATATGATCATTATAGGATTTCTGACTGCAGGTATTTCTACTTATTTGTTTACGAAACAATGCATTGATGGTTTAAGCTGGATGTTGCTCGTCGGCTTAGGTTTGTATATGGCCTATATTCCTTATAATGCCATATTTTTTGAGCGAATGATCGCTACATATCGCATGAAAAGTAACATTGGCTTTGTGATGTATATGGCGGATTCAATCGGATATTTGGGTAGTTTTTTGATATTGGTAAACAAAGAGTTTATGCCAAATTCTGTTACCTGGGGAAATTACTTTATTCAATTGGTCTTTCTAGCCTCGATTATCGGAGCGATTTTGGGTATCTTTTCTCTTTTCTATTTCGTCCGAAAAAAAGAACAGATGAAAGGAAACGATAATGAGTTGCTCGCCCCTTGGCATACAACAAAAGGAGAAGTGCAAATTAGTTAACTATACTTTTTATAAAGATGAAAACAAATACATATGATTTAATTATTGTTGGGGGTGGGATTTTAGGAACTTTTCATGCTTATCACGCATTAAAAAAGGGATTACGTGTGCTCCAGCTTGAAAAAGATAATTTTCCTGTGGGATCGACTGTTCGTAATTTTGGACAAGTGGTGCCATCGGGAATGGCCGGGGAATGGTTTGATTATGGCGTGCGGGGACTCGAAATATACCAGTCTATTCAGAAAGAAATGGATATATCTGTTAGAAATAATGGTAGCATCTATATCGCTTCGGATAATGATGAAGTGCAGGTACTCCACGAGCTTTCCAAGCACTATCAGACAAAGGCATATCAACATGAACTTTGGTCAAAGGAACAGATTCTATCCAAATATCCTGTGATGAATGCGGATTATGTCAAGGAGGCTATCTTTTTTCCGCAGGAGCTAAGTGTAGAACCAGAATCAATGATCAGGCAGCTGCATATTTATATGCAAAATAAATTCGCCGATTATACCCTGAAATATGATACCACAATTGTGGCCTGTGAGGATAGAAACGATGAGGTAACTGTAATAAGCAGTACATTGCAGCATTTTGAAGGAAAGAAAATCCTTATATGCAATGGCTATGAATTCAAAATCTTATATCGCTCGCTATTTGATGATAGTGGTCTTGAAATTAGTAAGTTACAAATGATGCGTACCAAGCCGCTGGCTCATATCCATTTGCCTGGCAATATCTTAACAGGATTGACCATTCGTCGGTATGAAAGCTTTGAAGAATATTGCCCCTCATTTCAAACAATTCCAATACCCGATCATTATCAGGAGCTGCGAAATAATGGGATTCATATCCTATTTAAACAAGCTACGGATGGGAGTATTATAATTGGCGATTCTCATGAGTATGCAGCAGGCAATCGACTGGATGAACTGGGCTTTTCTGTAAATTCTTACATCAACGAATTGATGATTGCAGAAGCTAATCGTATCATGCCCATGAATCGCGAATGGATTTCATCTTCCTGGGCGGGCTATTATGCGCAACATAAAGATCATATGCTTGAAATAGATGTTACACCTAGAATACATGTTAGAACGGGTATCGGAGGGAAAGGAATGACAGCAAGTGCTGGATATGCCGAACAGTCTATTGAAAAGCTTTTTTAAATTAAAAATATCGAAGAGCTTCGCTATCCCTTAGCGAGGCTCTTTTGTTTTTTGTCGCAACTACTTGTTGAATAACATTCTTCCTGGGAAGTTTTGACCAATATTTTCTTTGTATTTTTCGATAGACTTTTTCTGATCCGTTTCTAATGGCTTAGGGATGAACTGTCTTTTTTGCATCTTGATTAAGCGATTGTCATGAAAGCTAATTAGTAAATAACTTATTTATTAGGAATATGTGCGACTAATCTTTACTATTTTATCAACTATTTTTGTATTTGTTTGTTCTTTATAAAACATTCACTGATCAATATTTCCTTATTATTTGGGCGTTCAACAATGTTTTTTATTATCTTCACAGGCACATTAAAACCTGATCTAAATACTAGAAGTGAATGACAAATAACGTTTTTCCTGAAAATGAATTAAGAAGGATAGAAAAATTAAAGTCCTATGAGTTAATGGGGCTCGGGAAAGACCCTGAATTGGACGTTTTTGCGCAAGCGGCCTGTTTAATTACAGATTGTCCTGCTGCTCTAATCGCCATGATGGAGCAAGAAACGCAGCGAATTCAGAGTTGTGTGGGGATGGAGTTGGATACCGTTGAGCGGAAGAATACAGTCTGTCAATACACAATAATGAGTAAAGAGGTCCTTATCATCGAAGACACTTTTGAAGACCCACGCTCATCTTCTAATCCTTTGATTCGCGAAGGAAATATCCGTTTTTATGCTGGCGTTCCTCTTTTGGATGATGATGGCGATGCACTTGGGACAATATGTGTGATTGATTTCCAACCTAAAAAGCTGTCCGATAAACAAAGAGACTCACTGGCTGAACTTGGTAAGGCGGTGACTAAAATATTGTTGGGAAAACAACGAAAAATACAGGCAGGTTACTTCTCCGAAATTTTTCATTTAACCAACAACATTATTTGTGTATTGGATGAAGAGCGCAATGTAAAAGAAGTCAATCCTGCATTTAGCAAAGTCCTTGGGTTGTCTCGTTCAACTAGTTTGGGCAAATCTATTTTTACGTTGTTGGGAGATGCACGAAACAGCTTAGCTTCAGATTTAAACCGAATTGAAGAAACAAAATATGGGGTTCAATCTACGACCACAACTCCAATAGAAAATGGACAGACGGTTGAGATTGAATGGCATTTCAAATATGATCCTATTAATCATGATATTCTGGCTTTTGGTCGGAATGTGACAAAAGAACGTGAAGAAAAACTCAAATTGGAGAATTCCGAACGTAGATTCCGTAGTTTCTTTGAAAATGCAATTGGTCTCATGAGCATGCATGATATGGAAGGCAATATTTTATCTGTCAATGAAAGAGGAAGAGAAATATTGCGGTATGCCAAAGAAGAGGTTAAAGGGCTTAATCTAAAGAAGCTAGTTCCAGCTCATCATGTGGGCATGGTTGAAGAATATCTAAAGCGTATTGCGGAAAATAAGGAAGATTCTGGCATGATGGTTCTACAAACCAAAGACGGTGAAGATATCTCGTGGCTTTACCACAATATGCTGGAAACCGATGAGAATGGAAAGTCTTATGTTGTCAGTACCGCTTTGAATATGACGGATCGATTGCGGCTTGAGAATGATCTTTTACATACCAAACAAATCCTGGAGCAGACAAATGCTGTTGCCCAGGTTGGGGGATGGGAAGTGAACCTGGTCGAAAACAAGGTCTATTGGTCCGATTCGACCAAGTTAATTCATGGCGTAAGTCCTGATTTTACACCTGATTTTGAACATGCCATCGGATTTTATGAGCCAGAAAGCCAAGTTATTTTACGTCGGATTTTTGAAGATGCCATTACATCCAGAACACCTTACGATACAGAATTACGACTATTAAAGCAAAATGGAGAGTCAATTTGGGTACGGGTAAAAGGTATTCCCGAATTTGAGAAAGATGTTTGTAAGCGTGTATTTGGAATTATTCAGGATATAGATCATAGTAAATCGCTGTTTCTGGAATTGGAACGCAAAGAATCGATGTTACGTGCATTTGTAGATTATGTCCCGGCATCGGTTGCTATGTTTGACCGTGATTTTAACTACATTTCGGTCAGTAATCAATGGTTGGAAGATTTTCACGAAGGGGCAAGTTTGCCGCCTAATAGCAACTTTTTTAAACTGTTTCCAAATATTCCGGAAGAACGAAAGAAAATCTACCTCGATGCCTTAGAGGGCGTACCTTATAAGAATACCGATGAGGTCATACAGGCGGGCGGACTTGCAGAGGCGCAACATTTCAATTGGGAAGTAAGGCCATGGCATCTTGCAGATGGAAGTATAGGTGGCATCATTATTTTTACGCAAAACATTACCGAATCTGTAAAAATAAATGATGAACTAAAATTAGCGAAAGAACTCGCCGATCTGGCCAGTAAAGCAAAGTCCGAGTTCCTCGCTAATATGAGTCATGAAATTCGAACGCCATTAAACGGTGTGATCGGATTCTCAGATTTGTTGTTAAAGACCCCGTTAAATGATACGCAGTTACAGTATCTTGGCTACATCAATGAATCGGGAAATAGTCTATTGAATATTATCAATGACATTTTAGACTTTTCAAAAATTGAATCGGGTAAACTCGAATTATTTGTCGATAAATATAATGTATATGATGTAGCTAATCAGGTTATTAATGTTGTTCTCTATCAGGCTCAGCGAAAAGATGTCGAACTGCTTTTGAATATTGAGCAAGGTCTACCAGCTTTTGTTTGGGTTGATGAAGCACGTATTAAGCAAGTATTGGTCAATTTACTGGGGAATGCTGTCAAGTTTACAGAAAAAGGCGAAATCGAATTTAAGATCAGTAAGCTTCACAGTGATGAGCATAAATTAACCCTACGTTTTGCAGTTAGGGATACTGGCATCGGAATTCCGCCGGAGAAGCAACAACGTATCTTTGATGCCTTTACACAAGAGGATAGCTCCGTAAGTAAACGTTATGGCGGCACCGGGCTTGGTTTAACGATTTCCAACAACCTGTTGAAATATATGGGAAGTAAATTAAACCTGGTCAGTGAACTTGGTGTTGGATCAACATTCTATTTTGACATTGAAGTACGATGCGAGGAAATGGAAGAGGATGATACAGATTTGCCTTTAAATCGTGTCCTTGTTGTCGATGACAACGCGAATAATCGGGTGATCCTTCAACATATGCTGTCCTATAAAAATGTCGAATCTGTCCTCGCGGAAAATGGTATGGAAGCCTTACAGTTGCTCATGAAGGGCGAGCGTTTCGATGTTATTTTAATGGATTATCACATGCCGATATTATCGGGCCTCGAAACCATCGAAAAAATCAAAGAGCTGTTTAGAAAACAAGAAGAAGGGATTCCATTGATCGTGTTGCATACTTCTTCGGAAGAACATGAGGTTATTTCGGCATTTAGACAAGAAGAAAGGTCATTCTGTCTACTTAAGCCCATTAAATCCGAGGAATTGTATTCGACTTTACGGAGAGCGATACAACAAAATAAAGAAGAGGAAAGCCAGTTGAGAGCCCAGGCAAACTTGTCCTTATCAGGGGATTTATATGGTCAGGATGTTCAGGTTTTGCTGGCAGACGATAACGCCGTCAATATGGCGCTTAATTTAAGAATGATGGCTAGTATAATGCCAGGGGCACGCTTAACTGAGGTGTCAGACGGAGCTCAGGCAATTCGTGCCTGTAAAGAAAAAATATTTGATTTTATTTTGATGGACGTCCAGATGCCGGAGGTCGATGGGATCGAAGCAACCAAACAGATCCGACTGATGGAAGGGTATGCCGAGACACCTATTATTGGTGTTACAGCCGGTAATATTTCAGGCGAAAAGGAACGCTGTCTGGCGGCGGGGATGTCGGACTTTTTAGCTAAACCCATTCGACAGCAGGACTTATTCAAAGCGCTGGAAAAAGCAATGTTAACTGTAAAGCCTACGGTTGCTGAATCTTCCGACTTTGAGGACTTGGATCAGCATTTAGACATGCAACGCCTGGAAGAACAGGCAGGTGATGATCCTGCATTTTTATCCTTCTTCCTGGATCTGGTCATGAGGGAAATAACAGGCTCCAGAAAGCAATTGCATGAAGCTATTAAGGGACAGGATATTGCCCGGGTTAAGGAACTCTTACACAAGCTACGGGGAACATCGTCGACTGCTGGACTGGTCAAGCTGGCTCAGATGACCAAAGACCTGGAAACAAGTTCGACAATTGAAACTGACCTTGCGATCGCGTTTGTGGCCATCGAACAAGAAATGGATATCGGATTGGAATTAATTACAAAAATCTTAAATAAATAATGATATGTTGATTTTAATAGCGGAAGACGACGAATTGATACTGCGTACTGTTGAACACAAATTAGTAAAAGAAGGACACGAGGTGGTGCTGACCAGAAATGGCCGGGAAGCCATCGAGAAAATTAACGAGCTGGATTTGGATTTGGTTGTTACAGATATTATGATGCCTTTTGCTTCTGGTATTGAAATTCTTTCGGCGATAAAAAGTATAGGAAAGAAGATTCCGGTTATTGTATTGTCGAGTATGGGGCAGGAAGAGGTCGTGGTCGATGCCTTTGATTTAGGAGCATCGGATTTTATGGTTAAGCCATTTAGTCCAAACGAACTCATTTTAAGAATAAAACGCTTAACAAATAAATAAAGGGAAATTTATGCATCACCACATCGAGCTGCATGAGCTTATCCTGGCGATCGTTATCGTGTTGATTTTAGTATTGCTGTTAATCATCACGGTACTGGCCTATAGTTTCTATAGCTATCGGATCTTACATAACAGGCACTCCTGGAGACAGATCATCGAGTATAAGATTATGGAGACAATTGTTGGGAGCGATGAAAGCGACGATAGAGATCGGGAATTTGCAGAACATTTAAAGGAACCTTCATTTCGGGCACTGTTCTTAGATGTACTCGTCGACTCGGATAGGAAGTTCTCCGGTGGGGCAAAACAGTCAATTAATAGATTGTTTCATGATTTTAAATTGGAAGACGAAGCCTGGAGAAAACTTAGGCATCGAAGAGCTTATTTGGTTGCCGGTGGTGTACAAGAGCTCGCGGCGATGAATGTCGAACAAGCAATCCCCGAGATAACAGATAAGTTAAACGATCCACGAACGGCTGTTTATCAGGAAGCCCAATATGCAATTGTAAGTTTTAAGGGATATGAAGGACTCGGTTTTTTGGAACATTTTGATAGGCCGCTATCTGACTGGCAGCAACTTCGTCTTTTATACTCTATTCATGATATACCTGAAAGTTCTGATTTACATATTGATACCTGGATTAAGAGTACAAATGATACAGTTGTTGTATTCACCTTACGACTGATCCGGAAATTTAGATTGATGACATGTTATACAGAAGTTTTTCATCTATTGAGTTATTCCTCTACAAAGGTTAGAATACAAGCCATACGGACGTTGCAGGCGATTGAGAACAGTACGACGATCCAACAATTTATGTCCATTTTTGACCAGCAGCCCATTGAGGTACAAAATGAGATCCTAAAAGCCATGAAGGTTGCTAGAAGTAGAGAATGTGTACGCTTTCTAAAGGATCAATTGTGGAATCATATTGCAGTGTCTATTAAAATCTCCGCGGCAGAAGTACTTGTTGTTCTGGGAGAAGAACAATATTTACGTGATATTTCACAAAATGAAGATACTTACGACGAACTAATACAGATCATTAAACACGCTTTGCAAGAGAAAAAATGTTAGAGTTTTCCCATATTGTATACGAAATTATAGTTTGGTTATTTTTACTTTACTCTGCTGCGGTATTCATTATCTATACCTGGATAGGATTATACGCTTATGGAGCTGTATTTCGTTATAAACACAATAACACGTTTACAGATTATAGCATTATTGCCACAAACCCCAATGCACCTACATTTAGTCTGATTGCACCAGCCTATAACGAGGGAATGACCATCGTTGAGAATGTACGTTCCCTGTTGTCGCTGTATTACCATAATCTCGAAATTATTATTGTGAATGATGGTAGTAAGGACGACTCTATTTTGAAATTAATAGAATCTTATGAACTTGAACCGACCTCTTTTTTTGTTCAGGGAAATATTGAAACAAAGTTAATCAGGGGGATTTATAAAAGTAAGAACCCTGCTTTTAAGAAACTTATCGTTGTTGATAAGGAAAATGGGGGAAAAGCTGATGCGCTCAATGTTGGTGTTAACATTTCTTCTGGTGATTATATTGTCTGTATTGATGTTGATTGTATCTTGGAACAGGATGCTATTCTAAAACTGGCGAAACCATTTTTGGAACAGACCGACAAACGCGTTATCGCCTGTGGTGGTGTTATTCGTCTAGCCAACAATTGTAATGTTGTCAATGGATCCGTCGTCGATGTCAACCTACCTAAATCATGGCTAGGGCGTACCCAGGCCTTAGAATACATCCGCGCTTTTATTTTAGGCCGGATGGCTTGGTCCCGGGCTTCTGGACTAATTCTTATTTCAGGAGCATTTGGCGCTTTCGATCGAGAGATCGTATTAGCTTGTGGTGGTTACGATCGAAATACGGTGGGTGAAGATATGGAGCTTGTTGTTCGGATGCGACGCTATATGGAGGAGCAAAAGCAAGCCTATGAAGTGGTTAATATTCCTGATCCCCTGTGCTGGACGGAGGTGCCCGAATCGAAAGAGGTGTTACGTAAACAGCGTAACCGTTGGATGAGAGGTACGATGGAAACCCTATGGAAACATCGGAGATTAATGTTCAATCCGAAATACGGACGTTTCGGTATGGTCAGTATGCCCTATTGGTTCTTTTTTGAGTTCTTGGGGCCTATTGTTGAAATTACAGGTTACATCGTCTTTTTGATCTTTTTCATTTTAGGAATCATCAATTGGCCGTTTTTCTTCGCATTATTTGCACTCGTCATTGCTTCAGGAATTTTATATTCTATTTATGCGATTTTGGTCGATCTTGTTAGCCATCAGGTCTATTCGAAGAAACGGGATCTTTCTACATTAATTACCACTGCTATCCTTGAACCCTTGTATTTTCATCCTATCGTTGTTAAAGCAGGAGTACAGGGGGTGGTCGATTACTTTCGTAAACAGCATGGATGGGGCGAAATGACGCGGCAAGGCTTTCAGCAAAAAGATGCCAATGAGTCGATTTGGAAATATTTTGGCCAGCGAATAAATGTATCGCTACAGAGCCTAGGACCGGTGATGTTGGTTTTCTTTGCATTGTATATGTTATCTGTCGGCGTTGAATGGTGGTGGTATGGTCGCCGTTTTACGCAGCTGTCCGAATCGCATGCCGGAAAATATCTCTTTTTCGATAATCTGGTATTTCTCTTTCAATCTTTAGGTTGTCTGGGAATAGGTTATTTGTTGCTTCAGTTTTTAAGCAGTTTTTGGGCGAGATTGTTATTGGTCATCTCATTCTCTTTTATGGTCGTTATGCAATTCATCCTGTTTTTGTATTTCGGCGAATCGAGAAACCTGCTCGGGGCCGATATGTTTTATTACAGTTCGGAAGAAATGAAGCAAATTTTGGAAGCCAGCGGTATGTTGAGTTTTACCAACATTGCTTTACTCTTATTGCTGATTGTGATTTCTTGGGTTCCGCTTTGGATAGCCAACAAACAGACTTTCAAAAAATCCTATACCAGTATCGCATTGCTATCTTTGGGTATTGTATCATTTTTTATCTCCTCGGCTTCAATTTTGGGTAATGGTTCTGAAAAAGATGAATTTGTAGCGAATGCAAGCCGCAGTAAGTGGCGTTATTTTTTCGAATCCAATTTATTGAATTATGTGGATGAGCATCCGGGGATGCTCGCTATGTTCAATAAGGATGATGATGATGCAAAAGTACTGGATACCAAATTCCCCTTCTTAAAAAAAGAAGATACTAAAGATTTTCTGGGGACCTATTTGCAGAAAACAACGAAAGCACCCAATTTGGTCTTTCTTATTATCGAAGGGTTGGGGCACGCTTATAGTTCTGAAAATGGCTATATCGGCAATTTTACGCCGTTTATAGGCTCATTAAAAAAGCAGTCATTGTATTGGGACAATAATATGAGTTCTTCCGGTCGGACATTTTCCGTGTTGCCTACCATAACTGGTTCATTGCCATTTGCGATGCATGGTTTCCTTGAACAGGATACATTGCCGGATAATTTTAACCTGTTCAATATTCTGAAGAGCAATGGCTTTAATACCGGATTTTTCTAT
The DNA here is from genome assembly GCA_022712315.1 of Sphingobacterium sp. Lineage (GTDB taxonomy): Bacteria > Bacteroidota > Bacteroidia > Sphingobacteriales > Sphingobacteriaceae > Sphingobacterium. The sequence goes on from JALAGS010000127.1 coordinate 13,297, forward strand.
GGTGGTCACTCCAATTTCGATTTTATGAAAAAATTCATGGATTATAATAAAATCGATATGCTCATTGACCAGGCCGCTTTTGGGCCACCTTATAAAAAGCTGCCTGAAAAAGGAGGGGAGAGCTGGGGCTACGAGGATCAAGCTGTATTTAATAAACTGCTCGAAGTTCAAAAAGTACAGGAGCATCCCTATTTTCATGTTCTTTTGACTTTATCAACACATAATCCATTTTTGATTAATAATGCGGCTCATTATGAACAGTTATTTGATCAGCGAATAGCGACATTGAACCTTACGCCGGATCAAAAAAAGTGGGCTTTAGAAAACCGGACCCAGCTTGTTTCCGTGCTGAATCTGGATGAGGCGATGGAACAGTTCTTTAATGAATATAAAAAGAGAGCAGATTTTGCAAATACAATTTTTGTAATAACAGGAGATCATGCAATGCCTGAGATACCTTTGCAAAGTAAAATAGATCGTTATCATGTCCCATTGCTGATTTATTCGCCGCTGCTAAAAGGCCCAAAGACCTTCCATAATTTTGTCAGCCATTTTGACGTCGCACCTTCGGTATTGGCTTACTATAGGGATAATTTCGGTATCAAAACACCGGCACAGGTTACCTGGATCGGGCAAGGATTAGATAAAGGAGCATCAGCGCAAGGTGATGGAATAGCCATGATGCAAAGTAAAAACCAATTGATTGATTTTGTCAGAGGCACTTACCATCTTTCGGATGGCCAATTGTATAAATTGGACGGGTTACTCAATGAAGATGCCGCTTCGGATAATGCAAAGGAAGAATTGTCCAAGCGCTTTGAATTATTCAAGCGCAAGAACAAATTATTTTATACCCAAAAGAAAATTCTTCCTGACAGTGTTTATACCAACTTCTTTGATCGGGTAAAGAAAAACTAGAATTTTCGAATATAACCAAGAATGATGTCCAATTGATTGCCTCTTTCTTTTGGCCGGAATTCTTGGTTATAATAAGTACCTGAGATCGAAAAGAGGTTACTTTGTTTAACAGAGAAATTGTACTCTGCACCAACTTTAAATGTCTTTAATTTATAGGGAGCATTATCCAGGAGATTATTGCGGTTCTCCTCGGGACTCAAACCTGTTCCGGCACTAAATCCAAAGTAATCGTTGGCTCCCTTTGTATAATAGCGGACCGTACCTGTATAAGATTGAGAGATATTCTTCTCACCCGGTGTAAGGTAAGTTCTTAAATTGAACCAAAAGTTTTGATAATACTTTCCAACAGAAGCCGTGTACATCCAGATATTGTCACTAAAATAAAGCTGACGGTAACCGATTTCCCCTTCAAAACTGTTTGGAAGATTGGCATAAAGAGAGACTCCTGTTCTATATTTAGCAAAAATACCTACATTATTGGAATACCCTGCACCTACATAGAGGTAAAATATCTTGGAAAGGCGAGGATAAGCCTCCATTTCAAATTGGACTCCATTTTCCGCAAACTTATTCGCGTAGTTGGTTCTAAAAATCACGGAACCTATTGGTGTTGCGCGCTTATAACTTAGGCCCACAATATGCCAATTATTATCAAACTGTTTGTCAAAATATACAAAATTATACGTCAGCCCGATCGCATTTTTTGCGGTATATTCTTCAATATTTTTTGCCAGTGCTCTTGCCTCTGTGTTTTTGGGATTAATCGCCAACAGGCTGTTAATTGCCTTCTCGGCAGCCTCGTAGTGATCATTGCCATAGCTAATCTTACCTTTTAACAAAAGGAGATCCTGCGACTGTGGATGTATGCTCAGCCCTTTATCCGCAATTGCAATGGCTTTGTCTGCCTGATCATTCCAGTATTCTAAGGAAGCATAGGCCAAAAAGAAGTCTTCGTCGCTTGTATTTTTTCTGTCGAGTTCTGTAAAGATGGTCCGTGCCGAATCAATCTTGTCAGACCAGGTATAGAGACGTGCAAGAAATATGCTTATATCTGTATAATCTGGAGCTTGAAGAAGAGCCTGTTTCGATAGTTGAATGGCCTGTGGATAGTCTTTCGAGTCAAAAGCCACCTTTCGTGCTTTTACAAAAAGATCATCAGCCGTGAGTTTGGTCTCTTGCGCAATTGAAAATAGGGGTAATAAAGAGAGGGAGAGTAATGGATAAATTACTTTTTTCATTCCAGATCGTATAGTTGACATTTAAGCTTGCTAATATATAAACCAAAATTAGGAAATTTTGTTTGTCGACACCTGTTTTAAAATAAATTCTCGAAAGAGCGTAAAGATTCCGCTTGTTTTTGTGAAACTTTCTAGGGGCTGATTTTAAAATAAAAGATTCGTAAAACGCCAATGAAATGTATCGACAATGGTCAATCGATTGCTATCCACAGGTAATTCAGCAGCTATTTTAAGTACCTGCATAGCCATCATGCTACCTATTATACCGGGCAATGGACCCAAGACACCATTTTTATCGCAATTTGGGACCTGTTCTGGGGCAGGGGGAGTTGGAAAGATATCCAGCAGGTTTTTACTGCCCTTATAGTTAAAGACGGCAAGCTGCCCCTCAAAACCATAAATGCTACCGTATACCAATGGTTTATTGAGCTGTATGCATGCATGGTTTAGTAGGTAACGCGTCGCGAAGTTATCACAGCAATCTACAATAATATGGTAAGGAGCAAGGATCGCAGCAACGTTGTCTGTATCTATTTTTACCTGAAAGGTTTCGAAATCAATTGTGCTATTGTGTTTTCGTATATAATCTTTGGCGCTGGCAGTTTTAGCGTTGTGAATATGCGCTTCGGAATGAATAATCTGCCGGTTTAGATTATGGATTTCCACTTTGTCAAAATCGGCTAGGCCAAGTTTGCCAATTCCGGCCGCGGCTAGATACTGAATGACAGGACTTCCGAGTCCGCCGGCACCAACGATCAGCACCTTGGCATCCATAATCTTCCGCTGTCCTGCAACACCAATCTCTTCGATGAAAATTTGTCTGCTATAACGGTCAAAAAGGCTGTTTTCTTTCATGTGTTTAACGTATTATACCCGCATAATTAGTCTCCCAGTCCTTCATGACAGGAGCGTAACCCATTTTCCGGATTTGATTTTTGATTGTTTCCATATCCCTTTCATCGCTCACTTCAAATTGTTCCAAAGCCTGCGGATCAACAACGTAGCCACCCGGGTTTGTTTTGGAAGCAGCACTCATCGTGGTAACCCCAATAGGAATGATATGATTCCTAAATGTTTCATTTTCTCGTGTTGAAATAGAAATTTCCAAGTTTTCATTCCACAGACGATATGCACAGATCAGCTGCAAAAGATCTCTGTCTGCCAGATGGAAATTTGGTTCAACAGAGCCCGTTGCCGGCCGCAAGCGTGGAAAGGAAATGGAGTATCGTGTCTGCCAATATTGTTTTTGCAGATAGGCGATATGAGTGGCGGTGAAAAAACTGTCTACCCGCCAGTCTTCAAGTCCAAGCAATACACCTAATCCGATTTTATGAATTCCCGCCCGGCCTATACGGTCTGGCGTATCCAAACGATAGTCAAAATTGGACTTCTTTCCTTTCGGATGATATTGTCTATAAACTTCCCGATGGTAGGTTTCCTGATAGACCAAAATTGCATAGACTCCCGCAGCCTGTAGTAGTCGATACTCGGATTCTTCCAGTGGCTGTACCTCGATGGATATCTGTGAAAAATGAGGTTTTAAAAGCTGAATAGCATTTAGGAAATAATTAATTTCGACAGTTTTGTTGGCTTCTCCGCTCACCAGGAGAATATGGTTGATCCCCATGGCTTTGAGTGCCATAGCTTCCAATAATAGTTCGGTGTTGCTAAGGGTTTTGCGCTTGATTTTATTATCCATGCTGAAACCGCAATACGTACAGATGTTTTGGCACTCGTTGCTGAGGTAAAGTGGGGCATAGAGCTGTATGGTTTTTCCGAAGCGACGTTGTGTGATTTGCTGTGTTTTTTGCGCCATCAGTTCAAGATATGGTGCGGCAGCAGGCGAGATAAGCACCTTAAAGTCATCGAGCGTTAGATTGTCTTTCGCTAAGACGTGACGGACATCCTGATCGGTCGTGTCGTAAATCTGTGTTTGGACCTCATTCCAGGAATATTGATCGAGTATCGATTTAAAATCTGTCATATGTTAATCATCAATCGAATAAAAATGAAGTCAAGGGACTCGAGCCTATGGCAAGGGATCCAACCTTTCCTAAGCCGGCCTCATAAGCTTTTCTGCCGGCGATAACGGCTTCTTTGAATGCTTCCGCCATTTGTACGGGATGATTTGAAACGGCGATTGCTGTATTGACAAGCACGGCATCAGCTCCAATTTCCATGGCTTTGGCCGCATCAGAAGGTGCACCTATTCCAGCGTCTATGACAACAGGGACATTACTCTCCTCAATAATAATTTCGAGGAAATCCAATGTACGAAGCCCCTTATTACTGCCGATGGGAGCTCCTAATGGCATCACAACAGCGGTACCGGCATTTTCCAATCTTTTACACAGTACCGGATCCGCATGGATATAAGGCATCACGACGAAGCCCAGCTTGGCGAGTGATTCGGTGGCGCGCAAGGTTTCAATGGGATCAGGCAGTAAATAGCGAGGGTCGGGATGAATTTCCAGTTTCACCCAGTTTGTTTCCAGTGCTTCGCGAGCAAGTTGAGCCGCGAGCACCGCTTCTTCCGCTGTTCGTGCGCCCGACGTATTGGGGAGCAAATGGAAAGCGTTTAAGTCAAAAGCACTGATCAGGTTGTCGTCACCGGTGGTCTGGTCAATCCGTTTGAGGGCAACAGTAACCAATTGGGAGGCTGAAGCCTGAATGGCATGGTTCATTTCGTTGAGATCACCAAATTTTCCCGTACCCAGAAATAGTCGGGATTCAAATATACGATCGGCTATATGTAAGTTACTCATACTAAAAGTTTGTTGAGAGATGAAACAATGTGTGGAGTTTGGGTTATCATACCAGATAGCGCAATGCCATAAACTCCGATTTGCATGAGCTGGCGCACGTCTTCAAGATCGTTTATGCCACCTATCGCGAATATTGGAATAGGGGGCAAGCCTTCTTGGCTGACTTGTTGGATGATGTTTTCATATCCTACAATCCCCAGTAGGGGACTTAATTTTTGTTTGGTTGTGGTATAGCTGAATGGCCCAAGACCGATATAGTCACAATTTTCTGTTATTCTTTGTTTTACATCAGTAAAACTATTGGCTGTACCGCCAATGATTTTTTCTGGACCCAATAGATCCCGTGCTGCTGTGACGCTGCAGTCGTCCAGTCCCAGATGAACCCCCTCAGCATCGATATCTTTGGCGATTTCGGGGTGATCATTGATGATGCAGTAAGCAGCAAATTCGGAACAGGCCATCTTGATCTGTTCGGCAAGCATATAGAGCTGTTTGTTAGAAGCCTCTTTCCATCGGATTTGTATCCATTTGGAGCCAGCGTCAAGTGCCTTTAAGATATTACTTTTTTGTTCTGCTAATGTTTGCCCCTGTGAAATATATTGGAGTCTTTCCATAGTTTTTGTTTGCATGCGATAAAATTTTCAATTGGATTAGCATATTTCCATAACGCACCGTATAGCGCAATGCCATCTGCTCCCTCCTGTATGGGAAGAAGGCAGTTGCTTTGGTTTATTCCACCCAGGCCGATCAGACGAACGGTCGCATTGGAACGCAATGGAAGCTGCTTTAACAAAGCATTATCCTTTCCGTAGCCGGCTTTTGAGATACTTGGAAATAATGGGCTCAAAAAAGCATAATCCCAACTTTCCTCGAGACTATTGAATTGATCGATATGATGTACGGAGGTGGAACGAATGGCTGCGCTTGCTATTTTATTTGCCGGACCATTTTGTCGACTTTTTTCATTGACATGGATACGGGAGATCCCGAGATCGGCCCATAGGTGCGCATGTGAATGTAAGACCAGTTTGTCAAGATATACCGCATTTATAGACGCGATATACCTCGACATTTGTAAGTCCGTAAAATGATACTTGCGCAAGTGCAGGATATCAAGTCCCTCTTCGAACAAGGCATTGATAAGTGCATGTTCTGAAAATATCTCCTCTTCAGCTGTCAAAGCGATGATCATAAATAGATCTCTTTCCCTTGTGCAATAAATTCCTGCGATTTTTCCAGCATGCCCTGTGCGGCACTGTCCCGGATTTCCTGCGTAATTTTCATGGAGCAAAATTTTGGCCCGCACATCGAACAGAAATGAGCCATTTTGGCCGCATCGGCGGGCAGGGTTTCATCGTGGTATTCACGAGCAGTATCTGGATCTAGGGAAAGATTGAATTGATCTTCCCATCTAAATTCAAACCTTGCTTTACTCAGTGCATTGTCCCGGTATTGCGCACCGGGATGTCCTTTGGCTAAATCAGCCGCATGAGCCGCAAGTTTGTAGGTAATTACACCATCTTTAACATCTTTTTTATTTGGTAAACCTAAGTGTTCTTTTGGTGTAACATAACAAAGCATCGCACAGCCATACCAGCCGATCATAGCAGCTCCAATAGCTGAAGTGATGTGGTCATAACCTGGGGCAATGTCAGTTGTTAAGGGGCCTAAGGTATAAAATGGCGCTTCGTCGCAACATGCCAGTTGTTTGTCCATGTTTTCTTTGATCAATTGCATGGGAACATGGCCTGGGCCTTCGATCATCACTTGAACATCATGTTTCCATGCTATTTTGGTGAGTTCACCCAATGTTTCGAGTTCAGCAAATTGAGCCGCATCGTTTGCATCTGCGATAGCGCCCGGACGAAGACCATCACCGAGAGAAAAAGCAACATCATATTGTTTCATAATCTCGCAGATCTCCTCAAAATGTGTGTAGAGAAAGTTCTCTTTATGGTGAAAAAGACACCATTTGGCCATAATTGAACCGCCTCTGGAAACGATGCCGGTCACCCTGCTCGCCGTGAGATGGATATAACGCAGCAACACGCCGGCATGTATGGTAAAATAAGAAACTCCCTGCTCAGCCTGTTCGATCAAGGTATCTCTGAATATGTCCCAAGTGAGATCTTCCGCTACACCTTTCACTTTCTCGAGGGCTTGATAGATCGGGACAGTACCTATAGGAACTGGAGAGTTGCGAATAATCCATTCGCGGGTTTCGTGAATATTTTTGCCCGTGGAGAGGTCCATAATGGTGTCGGCACCCCAGCGACAAGCCCATACTGCTTTCTCAACCTCCTCATCAATACTCGAACTGACTGCACTATTCCCGATATTAGCATTAATTTTCACCAAAAAATTACGTCCGATAATCATGGGTTCACTTTCAGGGTGATTGATATTGTTAGGGATAATAGCTCGCCCTGCGGCAATTTCTTCGCGGACAAATTCAGCCGTAATCGCTTTTTTATGTGTTCTCGCACCAAAATTTTGCCCGGTATGCTGATGATCCATCCCTGGAGTACTGGCTGTTAACTGCTCGATGCGTTGGTTTTCGCGGATGGCAACATATTCCATTTCCGGTGTGATGATACCTTTCTTTGCATAATGTAGCTGTGTGACATTGCAATCAGCCTTGGCCACTTTCGGTTTATGGCTATAGGCAAATCGAAGCTCATTTAAACTTGGGTCGGAGAGCCGCCGTTGTCCATATTCAGAAGTAATGGTCGCTAACTGCGTCACATCCTGACGATCCAATATCCATTGCTCCCGCAGGCGGGGGAGACCTTTTCGGATATCGATAAGCATGGATTCATCCGTATACGGACCAGAGGTGTCATAAATGGTTACCGGAGGATTTATTTCTACTTGTCCATTACTTAATTTGGTGGGACTCAAAGAAATCTGGCGCATAGCGACTTGAATTGGAAATATTTTTCCGGTTACAAAAATTTTCTTTGAATTTGGGAAAGGTGATTGTGTGATTGTTTCAGCTGCCATTTTTTACTGTGTTGACGTGAATTTTTTGGTTAATTTTTTTGAAATAACTATCCGCCTTGAGATGCGGTAATCAAGATAATTTGATCATGGGCTTTAAGTTTCGTAGCTGACCAGTCATCCTTTGGAATAACTTGGTTATTGATCGCCACGGCCACGCCTTGTGTCATAGCAGATAATTCCAAAAGGACCAAGGCTTCAAGTGAAGGCGGTGCCGGGTCAAAAAATCGAATCTGATGGTTTATTGTAAGTTCCATTCCTTATTTTTTGGGTAAAACTTTAGGAATGGCCACAGGAAGGCACAGTAATGCACCTTGTAGACAGCTCACTTTTCCCTACGCCAGTATGATCCGGATCAGGTTCTAAGGGTAAAATCTCAGCCTGCACGAGCAGACACCCCTAAAGTTGAGACTAAGATAGGGTAATTTTTGTGAAAGTTGCAAGAAATTTATTTTATGCTCCCAAAAATAAACAGCAGGAAGGCACAGGACAATATGTAGGAAATATTTGATATATTAGTATTTTGAATAAGCTAAAACAATTTAACAACCACCAAGAATACCTTCTTTTGATGCGTAGAATTTTATTGATAACGATGTTGTACATGATAACAGGCAATGCTCATGCCCAACCTAAAAATAACTGCAGCGCTGTTCAGCTAACCTGCGAACATCTCGTTAATCCATTGGGTATCGATGCCGCAAATCCAAGGCTTAGCTGGCGACTCGATGACCTGCGGAATGGCGCCTTGCAAAGCGCCTATCAACTGTTTGTTGGGCAGGATTCTCTGGCATTGATTCAAGAGACGGATGGTGTTTGGGACAGTGGCAAACAGCTCAGCTCAGCCATGCTGGTTCCATACAATGGCGCAAAGTTAACACCTCGGACCAAATACTTTTGGAAGGTGAAGGTATGGGATAAAGAAGGCCTGTCAACAAGTTCAGCCATAGCGTCTTTTGAAACGGGGATGATGGGCAGGGGTAATTGGGAAGGACGATGGATCAGCGATGGTAAAGACATCCATGAGCGGAAAACCCCTTATTTTAGAAAAGTATTCACAGCAAAGAAAAAAATTAAGTCGGCCCGTGCCTATATTGCTGTTGCCGGATTGTATGAACTATCCATCAACGGTCAGCGCGTCGGCGACCATCGGCTGGATCCGATGTATACCCGATTTGACCGCCGGACACTTTATCTCGTGGAAGATGTGACTGCGCAACTTCAAAAAGGAGAGAATGCCATTGGAGTTATTCTAGGTAACGGTTGGTACAATCATCAGCCAATGGCTGTTTGGAACTTTGATAAAGCGCCATGGCGAGACCGTCCCGAATTCTGTCTGGATCTTCATATCGTTTATGCAGATGGCTCACAAGAGACTATTGTTTCTGATGAGCAGTGGAAAACCGCTTCTGGACCAATTGTTTACAATAATATCTATACAGGAGAGCATTACGATGCCAGACTAGAAATACCCAACTGGGATAAACCAAAATTTGATGACTCAGCATGGGAAGCTGTTCAATACAGAAATGCACCATCTGCCCACTTGGTGGCCCAGCAAACTGTACCGATCCGACTGGTGAAGTCATACCTGCCAAAGTCAATAACGAAGATTGATCCGCAAACTTATGTCTTCGATATGGGGCAGAATATGGCCGGCATCACAAAAATAAAAGTCAAAGGACCGGCCGGCACAGTGCTACGGATTAAACATGGAGAGCGATTGCATGCTGATGGGCGCTTGGATCAGTCCAACATTGATGTCTATTATCGGGGTGATAAGGAGGCTGAACCTTTTCAGACGGATATCCTAACGCTGAGCGGACGGAATGATGAATTTATGGCAAAGTTCGGCTACAAGGGATTCCGTTATGTCGAAATTAGCAGCATCGTACCCATTGCGCTGGATAAATCAACTGTAACGGCCTATTTTATGCATAGTGATGTGCGGCCGTTAGGAGAACTTAAAACTTCTTCTGAATTGGTGAATAGGTTATGGGATGCAACCAATAAGGCTTATTTGTCCAATTTGATGGGCTACCCAACGGATTGTCCACAACGGGAAAAGAACGGTTGGACAGGGGATGGGCATCTTGCAATTGAGACCGCTCTATTCAATTTTGATGGCATCACAGTTTACGAAAAATGGATGGCCGATCATCGTGATGAACAACAGGAAAATGGTGTCCTGCCTGATATTATTCCAACGGGTGGTTGGGGCTATGGTACCTCGAATGGATTGGATTGGACAAGCACGATTGCTATCATCCCCTGGCAGATTTATCAATTTTATGGGGACTCGCGTGCACTGGAAGACTGTTATGCGGCTATTAAACGTTATGTCGATTACGTAGATGGCATCAGCCCCGCTGGTCTGACAACCTTTGGACGTGGTGACTGGGTACCTGTTAAGTCGTCCTCTAATCTGGAGCTCACTTCATCCGTTTATTTTTATGTCGATGCAACCATCCTTGCTTCGGCTGCAAAGTTATTTGGGCATACGGCGGATCAACAAAAATATGAATCGCTAAGCAAAAAGATTAAGACAGCTATCAACGCTAAATTTTTGAATACTTCAAAAGGAATTTATAGCAACGGAACACAGACCGAATTGAGTGTACCTTTATTTTGGGGCGTCGTGCCCGACGAAATGAAAGCCAGCGTTGCAGCCAATCTGAATAAGAAAGTTGAAGAGACCAACTTTCATTTGGATGTAGGTGTATTGGGAGCAAAAGCACTTTTGAATGCATTAAAAGATAATGGCTATCCAGAGACTGCCTATAAGGTTGCGGTACAGGACACTTATCCCTCTTGGGGGTGGTGGATTGTTAACGGGGCGACCACATTGTTGGAAAACTGGGATCTAAAATCGACACGGGACATCTCGGATAATCACATGATGTTCGGTGAGATCGGCGGTTGGTTTTTTAAATCTATTGGTGGCATTCTACCAGATTCCAAACAGCCTGGCTTTAAGCATATTCTATTAAAGCCGATCTTTCCTCAGGGACTGAAAGAATCTGCGATTTCTTACGATTCACCGTTTGGGAAAATTGTTTCCGACTGGAAATTAAAAGGCGACAAAATTATATACGATATCAAAATACCTGCAAATGCTACCGCGACATTCTATCCTCCGGATAATATAAAGAGTAGCGATGTTATTCAATTGGACGCAGGTAAACACAGGTTGGAGCTGCAGCTAAAGTAATAGGGCTTTCGCCTTTTCTTTCTCTGGATAAATAGTTGGTTTATTCCTTTGTATGGTCAGATTTTAGAGCGCTTTTGCAAGATTTCCAAGCTGTTTTAATTTTAAAGCTAGTTCATTGCTCCACGGCAAACCAATACAGAGACGCATGCAATGATAAAATTGATCCTGCAAAGTGAATATCCTTCCCGGTGAAATGCTGATCTGCAATTTAAGAGCGTAGCTGTACAATTTTCCAGTATCTATATGTTTTGGAAATTCCACCCACAGGGCGAGCCCACCCTGTGGCCGGCTTATTTTGGTTCCTTCAGGGAAATGACTCGCTATAATGGCGGCATAGTGCTGATAATTTTCCATTAACGTTTGGCGAAGTTTGCGAAGATGGTTGTCGTATCTCCCGGTTAGCAGAAAATTTCCTACAGCTTCATTAATGATCGCGGTAGAGGATAGCGAATGAATCAATTTTAGTTTGATGATCTGTTCTTTATATTTTCCTGGGGCGACCCAGCCCACGCGGAAACCGGGAGCCAAAGTTTTGGAAACCGACCCGCACCAGAGTACATTGCCCTCTGAGTCAAAAGATTTGCAGCATTTGGGGCGTTCGGCACCAAAATGAAGGTCGCCATAGGTATCATCTTCGATTAGCGGGATCTGATTTTTTGACAGCAGTGATACAATTTCCCTCTTTTTTTCGTCGGGCATGCAGTAGCCTAAAGGCGTGTTAAAATTGGGAACCAGCAAGCAGACCTTGATTTTGTGCAATACATTTTTGAGCGTTTCAATATCGATTCCATTTATCGGGTCTGTAGCAATTTCTAGCACTTTCAGACCAAGGCTGACAGCCAATTGGAGGATTCCGGGATAACAGGGGCTTTCGAGCGCTATTGTATCTCCGGGCTGCGTTAAGGTCATAAGACACAATGCTAGGGCATTCATACAGCCGTTAGTTGTCACGATATCATCTTCATGTAGATTTCCCCCCCATGTCAATGAACGTACGGCCACCATACGGCGTAATTTGATATTGCCCTGTAGTGGCTCATATGCTGTACCGCCATCATCCAGGACTCGTGTTGCAAGAACAATTTCTTTCTTCAATTTCGCAACAGGCAGCAGAACTCCTGAAGGAACACCAATAGAAAATAAGGTTAAATCCCGGCGCCCCATGGTTGAATAAACCTCATTCATCAATTGGTCTGGTTGTCGGGTGTTGGCAATGGGGACAGGCTGACTAGCCGCGGCCAATGGAAGTTGCAGGTAATTCAAGGGGCTGATGAAGTAGCCGGATTGGGGCTTGGAGCGGATAAGAGAACGAGCTTCCAGCTCCAGAAATACTCTTTTCGCCGTGTTAATACTGATCCCGTGTTCACTGCTTAAGCTTCTCACTGATGGTAGTTTCTCCCCGGTTTTTAGAACACCAGATTTAATCTTATTAGTGATATTGTCTGCTATTTCATTATACAAATAATCTTTTTTCACGACATAAGGATTTATAACATTCTTCAAAGATAACTGTGTCCATTGAATTATCAAAAACTGTGACTGTACTTAATGATGGTATTCGACGAACTTTGTGTTAAAGATTTAACGATGGCAGAATTAAGTATAAGTAAGGAGCAGGAAAATACAGCGAATGGCTGGTTGAATGGTTTTATTGGTGTCGTATTATTTAGTGGTTCGCTACCGGCGACGCGGATGGCAGTTTTGGCATTTGATCCAGTCTTTGTGACGCTAGCAAGAGCTTCTATTGCAGGTTTACTGGCTTTAGTAACTTTGGTGGTTTTTAAGGAAAAGCGCCCCGAGAAAAAACAATTAGGTTCGTTAGGCATTGTGGCAATAGGATGTGTGGTTGGGTTTCCTTTGCTGAGCGCTTTGGCCTTACAGCATATCACTTCAGCGCACTCTATTGTTTTTATCGGCATTTTGCCCGTATCGACAGCTGTATTTGGTATCCTACGTGGCGGCGAGCGTCCGAAGCCAATTTTTTGGCTGTTCTCTGCTTTAGGAAGCCTACTGGTTATCGGATATGCCTTGGCACAAGGATTAACAGCCTCACCTTTAGGTGATGTTTTAATGATTTTATCGGTCATTTTATGCGGACTGGGCTATGCAGAAGGCGCAAAATTGACGAAGACACTCGGGGGATGGCAAGTGATTTCCTGGGCGCTGGTTTTGTCGTCACCGATTATGCTTCCACTTGCGTTTATCTATATGCCTCCCTCTTTTAATGAGGTGACTATAGGTGCCTGGGGCAGTTTAGCTTATGTGTCATTGTTCAGTATGTTTATCGGTTTCGTTTTCTGGTATAAGGGCCTCGCACATGGAGGTACGGCGACAATAGGGCAGTTGCAGCTTCTGCAACCATTTTTTGGCTTGGCTTTGGCAGCCTGGCTTCTTCATGAACAAGTCAGTATCGGCATGCTGGCCGTGACTGTTGGAGTTATTCTTTGTGTGGTGGGTACCAAGAAATTTGCGAAATAAACTCTCTGGAAAAGATCGGTGGCTAATGGATCTGCATGGTAAACTATAAATTTGTTAACTTTAGCTCTTGGCGCCTCATCTGGGTTGTATAGGATGAAGTGTATTATTTGTAGCGAAAAAGACAATATATTATGATGTTACCTTTTGAACCTTATAATCCGATATGGAAGGCAAAGTTCAACAGTATCCAGCAAGACCTTCTTACTTTGCTAAAACCAATAGATCCGAGGATAGATCATATTGGCAGTACAGCTGTTGAAGGCTTATCGGCTAATAAGGACAGCGACCTTGATCTTGTGCCAGTTTTATTGAACGACAAATCCTATGTTTATTATGAGAAGTACAACGAAGAGATGCCATACAGACGTTTTTTTGTCGCCTTGATTGATCGTCCTGAAATATTGGGCGTTCCAGCACATATTGTTCGGGGAGATGAAATTCCAGAAAGATTGCATGATCATTCTTTGCGGATAGCGCATATCCACAGTATTCCGCGGCAATCAGATCATTGGTTGCGTCATATTGCATTTCGGGATTATCTGCGGGCGCATTCCGAAGTTAGAGATAACTATCAACGGATTAAAGAAGAATTGGTGCTTCGGGAATGGAAAGATGGCAACGACTACAACGGTGCAAAAGATGAATTTGTGAAAGAATACGAAAGAAAAGCTATCGCGTGGTATAAAAGAACCATGTAAAAAATAAGATAATAAAGAATTGTAAATTCAATAGGCAGTGTTACGTATGCAAATAATATTAGCAGAATTTGAGGATATTATCCTTAGTTTTCCCCAGCAGATCATTGAAATTTCGGCAACAGAATTCGAAGTAAAATTAACGCCAGGGAAGTGGAGCAAAAAAGAGATTCTAGGGCATTTGATCGATAGTGCATTCGTTAATTATTCGAGATTTATTCAAGCCCAATTTGAAGAAAATCCGCAAATATATTATAATCAGGAGGAGTATTGTCAGTGTGGGAGCTATCAAGATACTGAGGTCATACAATTATGTAATCTATGGCATTCATTGAACAAGCAATTATTGTTTTTATTTAAGCAAATAATCAGTAAAAAACTGGTACACAGAACTTGCAATGGACATAGTCTTGAATTTTTAATGCAAGACTATGTCGTACATTTAAAGCATCACAGAAACCAGATTTTGGCCTAACGATAATCATCGATGAGAGATTTAAACAGAAATCGGTAGCATCGACATGATACGTTGCAAGCACTTTGTTGGGACACCAAATCTTTTTAATAGTCCATAAAAAAACGGTCATGGAGATACGACAATTAACGGAGTTGGATAAATCGGATCTATTAATTGCCATTAATGGGGCCTTCGCCGATTACATCGTACCCTTTCAATTAGGTGCATCTCAATTGGAGGCCAAGATCAGGAACGAGGATATCTTAATTGACTGGTCAATAGGTATTTTTGATGGGGCTCGACTTGTTGCTTTTATCCTGAATGGCAGGCGGGAAATTGAAGGCAGGACAATAGTTTATAATGCTGGCACAGGTGTTTTGCCTGCATATAGGGGCAAGGGTTTGGTTGGGAAAATGTATGGATTTATCAAGCCTTTCTTTCAAGAGCATCATGTGGATCAATTACTTCTGGAGGTTATAGATAACAATCTATCCGCTATTCGGGCGTATGAAAAAAATGGATTTGTTAAAGGACGCAAACTACTGTGCTTTGGAGGGGAGTTTCAAGTAAGTGCAGGATCATTTTGTTGCAGTGTAAAACTTATGCACAATTTTCCTTGGGATACCTTACAAGCTTTCTGGGATATTGAGCCTAGCTGGCAAAATACAAGAACGAGTATGGAATTAATTCAGCCGACAGGACTGGGGGCATTTATTGGTTCTGATCTGGTCGGGTATATCTTATTCAGCTCGCACACCAATCGGATCTACCATATTGCGGTAGCACCACAGCATAGGCGGAAGGGTATTGCCACCCAACTTTTAAATGAACTTAAAAAGTATCTATCTAGCACGCAGATACAGCTAAATAATGTTGACGAAAAGGCCGAAAATCTGAGGGTTTTCTTAAAAAAGTGTGGTTTGACCGATAGAATCAACCAATTCGAAATGATTAAGAATATTTAATAGTTACAATAAGAATCGTAACGGTAAATCTTATTTCAACTATGCTATAAATCAACGCATATACAGCTGTGATTTATTTTTTAATAAAAAAATAAACGATTTTCGTTATAAGCTTGTTCTTTATAAGCTGGTTATAGACTCTTGCTAGTATGGAATCTCGGAGCCAGCCGAGCTTATTTATAATCTCGAAATAAAGATGTAACTGCCATTACCGCCATTCTTCCAAAGTATACCAAGCATACCGACTGCTGTATTTCAAAGAACACTAATTTTTAAACATATGAAAGCCAAGTCATTTTTAATCGCTATTGTCTCAAGCTTCTTTTTGTTTGCTTGTAGCACTTCAACCAGGATAACAGATGTCTATAAAAATAGAGATGTGACGCCTAAACAGTACCAAACGATATTCATTATTGCGATGACGAGTCATGCTAAGGCAAAAGATGTCATTGAATCCAATTTAGCCCAAGCAGCTTCTATGTACGGCTATAAAGCAATTAAAAGTACAGATGTATTTAAAAAGACATTTACTAGAGACGAAAGCCAAAACAAGGATTTGGTAATGAAAACTGTACGAGATCTGAATGCCGATGCAATTTTCACAGTTACATTGATCGACAAAACCAGTGAGACAAGATACATACCGGGAAGCGGTCCGTATATGCCATATCCTACGTTTGGATGGTATGGTAATTTTTGGAGTTACTATTCCCATTGGTATCCGATTGCGTACAATCCAGGCTATTACACTACCGATAAAATGTATTATCTGGAAAGCAATTTATATGATGTAAGCTCTGAACAGCTGCTTTGGAGTGTTCAGTCAGAGACAATTAACCCTTCTAGTCTGGAGGATTTTTCTAAAAGTTATACGAAAGCACTTGCCAAAGCGCTGGAAAAGGATATGTCTGCGCAATAAAATAGATCAGAGCTGTTTTTTAAAGCTTATAGTTTACTCGAAATTATAAGCTTTCTTTTTTTATTTATCCGCAGCTGAGATCCCAATAATAGTCTTTTTACAGATCAGTTCAGTGACTCATCAGTTTGAAGGTAAGCAATAACTGATGAAAGTGTAAGCATAATCAGGTTGCGGTTAATAATTGAATTGGTTTAATAATAATCTTTTTTTATCTATTTTATACATCTTTTAAAGATTATTAATGTATTTTTAGTGTATTAGTGAACTAAAACAAGGTGTGATTGTTATTAAAAGGAAGTAGGATAGTTAATCATAAGATGAGGTACAAATTATACAGGAAACAGCAGTTGACATGCGATCTACATACCGCATGGGATTTTTTTTCTTCTCCCATAAATCTCGCTGAAATAACACCAAAAAACATGGGCTTTGTAGTTGTGTCTGATTCCCAGGGACATGAAATCGCTGAAGGTATGACCATTGAATATTTGGTGTCTCCTATCTTTAAGATACCGCTGAAATGGAAAACAAGAATAACTCAGGTGGAAAAATACGTGAGTTTTACGGATTTTCAAGAAAAGGGACCTTATAAGTATTGGAATCATTTTCATGAATTTATTCCAAATGAAGATGGAGTCTTGATGAAGGATACAGTTGACTATGAACTGCCTTTGGGAATTCTTGGAACTATTGCTCACGGCATTTTTGTTAAAAGGAAGCTTGCGAGCATTTTCGATTATCGTTATCAGGTATTAGAAGATTTATTTAACCAAAGTAAAAGCACATCATAGCAATTTTATGACAGATGTATTTATTGCTGAGACGCTTCGTAGAATTGATGTTTAAGAAAATATAATTAGATGTAAGGACGATGAAAAAGGTATATCAAATAGTTAATGGAATTGCATTAGTGATAACGGTCATTATTAATTACCTATCCAATACGGGGATTTTTAATGGGGAGACCATGGCAACGATATCTGCCAAATATCAGAATCTGTTTACACCTGCTGGTTATGCATTTTCAATCTGGGGCATTATCTATTTAGGTTTGATGGGCTTTGTTGTATATTATGGCCCCTTTGCCAAACAAACAGTTGAAAAAGATAAAGTCATACTAAATATTGGATGGTGGTTTTTAATTTCTTGTCTAACAAATAGTTTATGGGTCATTACATGGTTATACGATTATACCTTTTGGACAATTTTATTGATGATTCTACTTTTTGTTTCGCTGTTAAAAATCATTCAGCTTACCCGTGATGTAAACAATTCCACAGTGCGCACTGCTGTTTTTTTAAAATTGCCTTTTAATATGTATGCGGGCTGGATTTCTGTTGCGCTGATTGCGGATATAGCGGCATATTTAACAAAGATCGGTTGGAATGGTTTTGGAATTTCCGATACAGTTTGGACCCTTACGATGTTTGTTATTGCACTCCTAATTCACTTATTTATGATCTGGAGACGCCGTATGCCTGTGTTTGCACTTGTGGCAGTTTGGGCTTTAATAGCTATTGCTGTTGCTAATAAGGTAGTTAATAGTACTGTTTATATAGGGGCTCTGATTGCGGCAGGCATTGTTTTGCTCAATGTGATTGTATATTATATCCAATACCGGAAGCGATGACCTGTCTGGTGCTTATTTAAAATAGTGCATGACAGAAGTTTGGCTATAGGAGGTTTAAGCTTTCCATAGTTATAGCGCGGAGCAGACTGTTATTTTTTTTCTTGTTCCGCAATTAATAATTTTTGAAATTCTTTTCCGATAAACGGATTGATTACATGCTGAAATTCTTTTTGTAACGTAAAGACAGTAATAGTCGCGTCCGATTCAGGGGAATAAATTACATCGGTGCCCCACCAGCCGCCATGATAATAGGCATTGAATCCTAGATTAAAATGATAAATTCCCAAACAATATTTAGATTTCTCCGAAGGCAAAACGTCGGTATACATTGCTTTCAGAAGTTGTTTATTCTGAATGATTTTTCCGTTAAATAGATATTGAAAAAATAAGGCAGATTCTTTAGCTGTCGCCGCGATTCCACCGCCGCCATACAGGTCCCAGGAAGGGTCAATATCATACGAGTCCCAATTGTACTTATTTGCATACTGATGTGCCAGAGGCAAGGTGTTTTTAGGATAATTTTCTAAGTTTATAAACCATGTCTTCGTTAAATTTAATTCTCCATATCGAAGTAAATCCCGCATGGCTTTAAAAAATGGTTCATGTGTTTTTAGTTCGATAATTTCGGTGAGGAGTAAATAGTTGATATCTGCATAACTAAATTTTTCACCTATGGCCTGAGGAGGGCCAGCATCTATTGATCTTTTGATCTGCTCTTCTTTTTTCCATTTGTATTTTGGATGTTTGCTGACGAATTCAAAATAGTTTTCATTGACATAATCCTGAATCCCTGAGGTATGTGAGAGTAAATGCTTTATCGTGATCGCATCTAGCTTATAACCGGATTTTTGGAACAGATTACGCGTTTTTCTTGATAAAAGATTTAAAATTGGCTGATCAATAGAGAATTCACCTTTTTCCACCAGTCTTAGGATTGCTGCCGCCACATAGGGTTTTGTATTGCTGGCAATCAAAACTGGTTGTTGATCTGCTAAAGGTTCGTTGGTGCCGATACTTGCTATGCCTTTAGCATAACTCCAGGAGATATTTTGTTTTGGTGCTTCCACATGGATAATAATCCCAATTGCATCTTTGTTTTTCTCATAAATAGAATCGACTTTGTGCTGAAAAACTGCCTGTAATTGTGCAAATCCAAGCAATGGGATGAGGAAAAAATTTAACAACAGTATTTTTTTCATATGGTCTTTTAACTAATTATATCCTGGATTCCAAAATTGTCCGCCTACTGCTAACTATATTTCTTCCGATTTCCAAGAGCCGGATTTTGCGGCCTATTGATTTGTGAAAATACGAATTAAAAATAATAATCTTTATGGTTAAATATGAATAGTAACTCCTAATAAACTGAATCTGTATTTAGGCGCTATTGTTGACGATAAAAAACATAGCTAATTTCCTGTTTCTTACATTTTCTCAGCGGGTGCTGGCTCGGTTTTATACTCTTCTTCCGCAGCAATTGTGTTTATTATTTTTGTTGGTCTGCCTTTTTCATTATAATAGGTTCGCTTTTTAGTTTCATAATTATCTACACATTCTAGTTTCCCGGTTTCTAAGTTATATATGCTCCATTTACCAGTTTTTTTTCCCAGTCTGTAAACGCCTGTTTGGAGCAATTTTCCTTTTTTATCGTACCAATACCATCGGTTGCTTTTAACCCCGTTAGCATACTGACCTTTGATTTCTATTTGCCCATTCATGTAATACCAAGTCCAATGATCAACTTGGAAGCCTTGATCATTATAATTTCCTTCTGCCTGCAATTGGCCGTTTTCGTAATACCACTGCCATTTCCCAATATTGTCATTTTCTTTTGAAATTCCCTGATTTTTTAATTGTCCATTTTCGTGATAATATTTCCATTCGCCAATTTTACCACCCTTGTGCATGATTCCAATGGCTTGCAGGTTTCCGTTTTCGTAATAATATTTCCATTCGCCTGATGTTTTCCCATGTTGATAATTTGCAACATTCATCAGTTTATTGTTTGCATAATACCACTTCCACTCGCCGGTTTTCAAGCTGTCTTTCATTTCTCCAACACAGCGTAATTGACCGTTATCATAATATTCCATTAATAAACCTTGTTCCTTATTGTCTACAAAGTTTTTAACCGCTCGGATTTTTCCTTCGTCACTATACCATTTCCATTCACCGGTTTTTCCTCCACGTGCATAATTACCGATAACGGAAGGAGATCCATTTGTATTATAATACATATAGAGACCGTCATCTTTATCATCGCGATAATTTCGGAATCCCTGTAGGGTTCCATCTTCCGTATAAAATTTCCACTCTCCTGTTTTTGCGGCCATTTTATATTGTCCCGTAGACCGTAGTTGTCCATTCTCATAATAAACTTCCCATGCTCCGGATGTTTTACCCGCTATGTATGCTTCGTTTTTCTCCAATTGCCCATTGGGAAAGTAAAATTTCCATTCTCCGGTTAGCTTACCATCGATAAGCTGTCCAATCTTACTCAATTGTCCATCTTCGTGATAGCCTTGCCAAAGGCCGGTTTCCAGGTCGTTTTTGTATTTTCCACTTGCATACAGCTGTCCACTTTTATAGAATTCTTTTGACCATCCGTCTCTTTTTCCTTTTTTATAGTTGGAAATAATTTCAGGAGCACCGTTTTCGTAAAATCCTTTCCACTGTCCTTCTAGGTAGTCTTTTTTGTATCGTCCGACATATTTTACATTCCCATTTGGGTAATAGTATACCCATTTGCCCGTCTTCAGACCGTTTTTATCCAGCCGGCCTTTTTGCTTTAAGCTGTCGTTTTCTATCGTTACTTTGTGCGCTGATTGCGCGTGAATGACCTTATGGAAATTTAGCAACAATAGAAATAGAATGATATTTTTCATAACTTCTTATTTAATGGTACTTCATTTTAATGGTACTTTATCCGCTGTTAAGGTTAGTGCTGACTGAAAACTTTTATTATTTACGCCACATGAAGATCAGATTTTTTCGATAGTTTTTCCGCATTGATTTATATTCGATGGCTACTATTTATTATTCGATATGTGCTGAAAAAAATATACCCTCCGTTTGGGACGAAGGGTATTGAATTACCTCTGCATTGTTAACTTTTTAAGTTAGCTGTCAGAATTGATTAGAAGACGTGTAGCTGGTATTGTTGATCATTTTTTCACGTAGTGTAATTTCACCAGCCCGGTTTCAAATGTCTTCGTCGTTATTAGTTTAAGTAGCTGCTCGGGTCTTCCTTCCTGGAACAGTCTTGTTCCAGCGCCCAGTAAGATGGGTATGACAGAAATTATCAACTCGTCAATTACATTATGCTTCAGCAGTTCATTGATGATCTCGGCTCCGCCGTCACAATAAATATTTTTCCCTTTTCCCGATTTTAATTCCGCAATTAAATTGACGAGATCTCCGGAGTAGAAAATCGTTCTGCCTACATGAGGCCTTGCTGTCCTTGTGATCACATATACATCCCGTTGTCCGTTGTCATAGTGTGATGCGCCAATATTTTTTAGCACATATTCATAGGTCTTTCTACCAACAATTAGGGTGTCAATCGTGTTTATAAAATCCGAATAGCCGTAATCTTCTCCTTCTTTTTCAACCATGTTTAGAAAACTAAGGTCGTCATTGGGTTTTGCAATGTAACCATCTACGCTCATGGCAATAAAAACTGATAATTTTCGCATTTTTTTAAATGTTTGAATTTTTCTATAAAGTTAGCTTTAGATAAGCAAAAGGCTTTGGAAAAATACGACAATATTAAATTTGTGAAGGAGGCATTCCGGTATTTTTCTTCATATCATTGCTGAGGTGTGCCTGATCATAGTAACCGCATTCAAAAGCAATATCCGATAAGTTCTGTTTCCCATTTGAATTTCTGATCATGCTCAGTGCATGCTGAAAACGTATAATATTAGCATATTCTTTGGGAGACATACCAATATATTTCTTAAAAGCTCTTTCAAGCTGTCTTATGGTCGTAAAGTTACTTTTCGACAAGTCGGCGATACCAATCTGTCCATAGGCTGCATGTATACCACTGATGACGCTTTGCAATGGATTGGCTTTGTTTATTATTTTCTCCGAATAAAATCTGTTAAAATAGTGTATTGGGTTAGGAAGAACTTGATCAAGCTCAAATGAATTGAATTTTTCAAATTCAATGGTATCATTGACTAATACGTGTTGTGGTTCATATTTATAGAAATTAGCAAAAGCTCCCGGTTTGAAACATACACCCCATAAATGGGTCCCACCTTCAATGAAGCTATCTTTGAAGGTGGTCATCGCGCCGACCACATAGGTTTTGCCGAATTGAAGAGAAAGGGAACCGTTGTCGGTTAAACAGTTGTCTCCCATATTCATAACTATACCTGCACAGCCATCGGGAAAGACCCGCTCATATTGCCGGCCCAATTCATGGCTTCCTTTTAGTTCCCAATAAAAATCTACCAGGGGTTGCAGTGCTTTATAAGGTTTCGTTTTTTTATATTCCATTTATAACAATAATTTACCATGCCTGCTGTTCCTTCTGTGGCCTTGTTTTCGAATTGAATTTAGCTGTAGTAGTCACCTGCAATATGAAAAAATTAAATGATATTTTTCAGTACAGAAATTTTTGAAATGGAAGACTTGGTGTTACTTTATAGTTAACATGTGCCGCTCCTGTTCATGGCTATTTTTGGCTTCCATTTGCACGCGTCAAGCACGCTTGTAGCACCCTTAAAGCACATTTCACTTTGTGTGTCAACAGTACTATATCCGTACTATATCTGTGCTTTATCTGTACTATATCCCTACTGGAACCTTGAAGGTGCTAGTAGGACCACTGGAAGGGGGACTAAAAATACCATGGTTATTAATTTTAAGTTAAAAAAACTTTGTATATAAAAACGTGATTGAGCACCAATTTGACGGCATCAAAACCTCGAAGCGGAGGGAAATGTAAACTTCGACAAGTAGAGATTTTTGGAAGAGTACCTTGAAATACATTACTGATTGCCGGAAAAGCCTACACGGACCGCTTTCAGGCCGATCAGACCTTGTAGATCTTCCACCTCAAACTGCTCAATTTCTGTATCCAGTAACCCTTTGTGCTGTAGTAGGTTAATGTAGCCTAGGTATTCAGTCTCTTCATGTACATTGGAATAGACAATGACCAATTTGCCTTTTTGTGTGATGCGTTCTGTAGAGCCTTTGATCTTGGCTTTATCAATGCGCTTCTTGGCAATCTCGTAGCGTACATTGTAGGAGCCATCGATATCGAACTGTTTCTCGTCCATTCGAAAGCGGATGGAAATAGGCGTTGCAAAGACCAATACGAGAGAAGTCACCTCGAGCTGATGCGGTAGGGAGGGTTGGAGCTGTCTAAAATCAAGTTCCATCGCACACATCACCTGCAGTTGCCACAGCCGCAAATTACGTAGGTAGTAGAGCTCAAAATTCCGACCAGGTGCGATGGAGTCCCCGATATACATATTGTGCTCGATACCATCTGTCTTGTAGCGTTCGTAGTAATGCGGGAAGTATTCTTGGGCTTCCACCTGCTTTTCATCAAGGATGGCCACCAGCTTTTTGTTGATGATCGTGATGGAACTGTCATAATCCTGCCTGGCTTCATAAAAACCGCCGATGGCCGGGTTGATCCGCTCAAAATAGCGGTCTATTGCCTCGGTGGTGAGGCTATTTTTGTTGTTCTTTCTGAAATTTTCCAGAATAGGATGAATATCCTGGTTAAAATAATCGAGCATAAGCTGTTCCGTATCGGTCAGCAGCGCATGCTGCAGCGATGTCAGGTTTCTTTCCAGATCGAACACCTTTTGCTCAAATAGGGGTAATTTATGTGTTTGGTTGATCGCAGTGAACAGTGCGATCAGGTCCTTGCTCTGATTGATCAGATCCTGCCGGATGGCTTGATTGCGGGACTCTGAGGAGCCCTGTACGTCGATTTGCCCATAGAGTGGATAGACGTGGTCAAAGACGATTTCCTGTAGGGCATAGTTTTTTCCCAAGGCGCGGTCGTTGAGGAAATGGACGGCTTCTTCCTGAAAACGCCATTTGACACTCGGGTGGATAGATGTATATTCCTTTTGGATCACCGCTTCGATCTGGTTTTCGGTTTCCGAAAATGCCTTCGACACTTTATCCTTGATAAAGGGCAAGATGAAGTTGAGTTTGTTGGCATTGACCGAATTGAGTTCCCGCACCCTTGATGAAGACATTTCCAGTAGACCCAATACCTTGCCACCCTCAATTAGGGGAACAAAAATAAAGCTCTTCACCTGCTGCTGCTTGAGCTTGTTGATAAAATAGGCCTGCTTCTCATCAGCAACCGGCAGTTTGTCAATATCTGGCACAACAAGGTATTCGTCCTTGGTAAGCAGGCTCTCCAAGGTCTCGCTGCAAAGCATGTCTTCACACTCCTCAATCGTCGAATCGTAAAGCAGATGACTGTATAACTGTTTCTCGACAATCCGTAAGTTGTACTCGTTCCGGACCTTTTCAAAGGAGGTCAGTCCGATGCGTAGATCATTTATTTTATAAATTGACCTGAAAATGCTTTCTATTTCTGCCAGCTGGATCGCGCTTTTTTCGCGCAGTAAATTGCTCTTGAAGCTGGATACCGCATTTTCAATGGTGGCATCAAAAAGCGTCATAATGGAAAAGCCTTTTAGAATCCAGCTCTGTTCGGGAAATTTGGACTTCCATAGGGCAATATCTGAAAAATTGTCGACCAGTTCGGTAATATCTTCTGCCGAAAGATCGAGGGCCCGTTCCGTAGGAAGGACATCGATAAAATCGGCATTGAATAGAACGCGGTAATGATGAATGATATTATTTTTATCTGGAATATCCAAAAATAGGGGCGCATCCATGGCATCGACCTTAAAGCCATAATACTGACTGATGATGACGCAGCAATTGAGAATATAATAGGTGTCGGGCGAGATGTCGCGAAGACTAAAGTCATAGTGATCGCCAGCCTCCTGTAATATTTTTTCCAGTCTTGCGGTGTGGTTGAACGTATAGAGATGGAAGGGAATGGTAATGGCCTTGATCTCATTATGCGTTAGTGAACTTGGAAATAGGTCGGCCAGCAGCACCTTGATTATAGGCTCATAGCGCGAAAGGTCTTCGGCTTTTTCGACTCCCTCGATAAGTTCGGGGTATTTGCTGATTTCTTCCAGCAGCGATTGGGCATAAGTGGCCTGAAAGTCGACCGGCGATAAGGCCGCAGTTTCAAAGGATGGTATAATCTTGTGAAAAGCGATCAGGGTTTTAAATGGACTGGAATCAAAGGCGAAATTAAACTGCATAATGGTTGTTCCCGACTAAATTAGATTATTGCTGGAAGATGTACAAAAATATAAAATAATCGGCGAAAAGAAAATCCAAAGCGGACGAGTGAGACGTCGCGCTTTGGATTTCGGGAAGAGCTGTTTGAACTGGCGCACCTATTTAAACTGGATTTTTCGTATAGAACCGTCATCAGAAGCGACGTAGAGCATATTGTCCTTATCGACTGCGATCGCATTGGCACCGTTGAACTGTGCTGCTTTGCCAATACCGTCTTTTGCGCTGTTTGCCGGGTTGTTGCCACCGGCAATGGTGGTCACCACACCATAGCTATTGACAACCCGTATGCTATAATTGTGGTTGTTGTAGTCATTGTCACAGACGACAATATATTGGTCTGACCATAGCGTTATACCCATCGGAACTCCAAATAATGCGGCGGTGCCCTGTCCATCCTGTGCTGGTTTATGGTTGTTGTTATTGGCACCTGCAAGGAGGTAAAGCCCATTTTGGTCTTTTTTCCAGATACGCTTGCCGTTTCCATCCGCAAGGTAGAAGGTGTTCGCGTTTTTCATTTTTGTCATTCCAAGAATCGTAGCGGATAGCTGATAGGTAGGGTCTACATTCAAAAAGTTGATATTATACAACCAGCCCATAATATTATCGCCAGCAATCCGGTTGACCACATATTGCTGATTACTGAAATTATTCGCATACAACATTGTCTCGCCATCGGCTAAAAGTGCAATTGGGCTCATACCTGTGTTTAAGCGGCGTCCTTCTAAATTGAGGTCGTTGCTACCGGCCCAATGTTCCGTTTGCTTTGGCATGTTCGGTACAAAGCGGAATATGCTGGGTATCACTTCCTTGCTTTTTCCTGCAACATATATTTTTCCGTCATTACCCAAGGTAATGGCCCAGGGATCCGTGATGATGAGTGGTGCATCATTGGCATCAATTCGGCCGTCGAGATTGAGATCCTTTTCAGGTGTTCCGAGGGGCTGATAAATGACAGAATGTCCGTTTACGTCGTAGGAAAGTGTACGGTGGTTGGAGGGATCAGTAAAATAGAGCGTGTTGTTATTGTCAACCGCAATACCCTGAATATTTTGGCATCCCAAAGCCGTTATGCCACTCATCGTGGTTACATTGGGCAATAAGACGGGTATAGGAGACAAGCTACTCACTGTTTTATTGTTGACTGTGACGGTTAGCAATCCAGTAGTGGCCTCCGCAGGAATAGTGACAATCAGCTTGTTTTTTGAAGCCTCGTTCACCAGGGCACTTTTTCCATTGAGTGTAACCAGATTTTGCCCCGGTTTGTCGCTAAAATTTTGACCTAAAATCGTTAAGGTGCCACCCGGAATGCAGGGCGCTGCTTTGGCGAGTGCCTGGTTGTCCAGCGCAAGCATGCTACTGTAGTTGATAAAGGAAGATAGGGCAAATACGGCAAATGCACTGTTGCTGCTGATGGAATTGCTGAACAGCTGTACCCCATTTAAATAGACCATACTGTTGATGACCTGAATAGTAATGGTTTTGCCGCTTAGCGTGATCAGTTTCTTATCGGCCGTTAAATCGCTCAATGAAAAGCGGCCCTTGACAATATAGTCCTTCATGGAAGAACCATCTTTGAAACCGGACCCGTTGCTGCCATTTGCTGCCTTTAACCTAGGCTGGTCCTGGCTGCCCTCGGATGCAGATTGTAGCCTATTCTTTGCGATAGACACATCAGCAAGGACGCGGTCGCTCAGGGTAAAGACCGTGATCCCCTGACTAAGCTCTTCTTCGGAAAGCGCGGCATTTTTAAAGTCGGCTGTAAAAGATTTCAGTGAATCGATTCCCGTCAGCACATCTTCGAGTTTCGATTTGGTACTTTGTTCCGGTGGATTGTCTTTATCCTTGTGACAGGCTTGGATACTCAAAATAATGAATATTCCAAAAAAAATAACAAATCTATTCATAGTATATGTTTTGAATGTGGCTCTCTTGTTTGATTGGAAACAGGCGGTTTTCATGGCTTCATGTTAAGTAGGTAATGATGACTGTTAAAATTACCGGTACTTAGGGACTGTTGAAATACCCACTAGTGGGTATTTGTGAATGGTTTGACTGTCGGCTGCCAGAGCTGGGAAGCGCTGGGTCTTGGAGGGAATCGTCGCGGTCGAGAATGTGGAGCGACGGCGGAAAAGTTATTTTTGCTGATCTTGTAAATTATGGTTAAATTTAATAAAGTCAATGTTGGCCTATGGAACGTCTTTTTAGCTCTGAGAGTCTAGCCATGTATTACGATGAAGATCGCGATATTTTCATGGGTAAATGGGACAACTGCAATGAGGCGGAAAAGCTCATCGCAGGAATCAAAGAGTACAAGGGAATTTTTGAGAAAATAGTGCCTGAAAAGATAATTTGGGATCTCTCGTCCATGAGTTATACTATTCCGACAGAACTACAAAACTGGATTCTTGATTTTTTGGATATACCTGCGTGCCGACATGGTATAGACTATAAAGTTGCGCATATCTTAAGTCCCGATATCTACGCGAGCATCAGCGTGATGAATATGTACGTGGATGGGAAAACGACTTTCAGACCCCATTTTTTTTCCCATGAACATTCCGCGCTGGACTGGGTCAACTTAACGATCAATGGACCTGTTTCTGAAGCGGAAATCTTGCCACCATTACTGAAAGTCGAGTCTTTGGTCAATGAGAATAAGGGCCGGATTACCCTCGATGTGGACACTGCGGAAGTTCCAGAATATCTGCTCGATATTCTTAAAGTTATTAAGAACCGACGCTTTTTTTCAGCGGGGATTCGAAACTATATGCAGCTTACTGCAAGGGAGAAAGTGATCCTGACGCTGATCTTGCAGGGAAAGCCCAATAAAAATATTGCGGATATGCTGAGCATCTCCTGTGAAACCGTGAAGACCCACCGGCGCAATCTGCTTCGAAAACTGCAGTGCAAGAACATGAACGAACTAATGCGGTTCCAGATATTTTTGTAAATCAATCCTTATTTTTTTATTAAAATATCTAATATATTTTATACCGATGAGCAGATTCCCGGGGCAGATGTGCCGAGTTTCGAAGTCGTTGACGAAAAAAGTGATGTATCAAAAGATAAAAACAGTTACTATTATTGTAGCTATCGGATACCGGTAAAAGATTATATGACTTTTGAGCAAATAAAGGGCGATTACTGGAAAGACAAATACCATGTTTATGATATCTCCAGGGCTTTCTATGGCGAGGATTGCATTCTAACAGGAGTGGATCCTCAAACGGCAAAAGCTGTACGCGATAGAAATTATATTAGGGATAAATACGGTAAATATCCACGATGAAAAATAACAGCCCAGCTGCTATTTTTAAAGCATATGAAGGGCCTTAATCCAATAGATAAATCTTCTTTTCTTTTAAATTGAATCCAAGCTTTTTGCCCAGCCAATTGATACTCGTTTTCCCTTCATAGATCAATCCTTCAACAAAAAAGACCGTTGGATCTTCTACTTTTGCAAAAGAATTGGAGATGGATTCAATATGTCCTTTAGCATATTTTGTCTTTATCTGGGGGTTAAATTCACTGGCTCTCTCCGTTACTTCAAGTTTGGTCGGATCCAATTCCAATGTTGAGATAAACCGATCACTAAACCAAAATGAATCATCGCCAGCCCCTGAATCTAACAGAATATTGATCCTGTATTTTTTATTTAGGTATACGTACGTGGAGATATCAAGAGATTGATCTGCATTGGTAGTCAGTTGAATTGGAATAATTTTGTCACTTTTTAGCTTTTCCTTTGGAAAAATAAGCTGTTTCTTTGTGTAGTCTATAATAAACTCGGTATCGTAAAGCATGGGAAGGGAAATCAGCCCATTAATACCGGCCAATTTCATGTCGAATGTTGAATACGGAATATCATTAAACTCTTTGCCATTGAATTTAATGGAAGAGGATCTGTAAAGAGGGATTGTCATTGCGCGATCCCATCAGGCAAGCAGATGTGTGGTATGGAAGGGGGAGAGATATTTAATTTGATTAAAAGCGAATATTATTGATCAGTATATCCTTAAGTTCAGCCAGTCTGTCCTGGCCGCTACTATCGTTTACCAGGATGATAATAGCGGTTTTCTTTTCGGGGTATAGGTAGCAAAGTGCAGTGAAGCCACAACCGTCGCGCCCAGTGTGCATAAGATAGGAAAGACCATTTTCCTCCTTACCCATCATCCAACCTAAGCCCATGCGCATACCATTTGGCCTGGTAAACGTCATCTTATGACTTAGTGCGATGGCTGAATTTTTGTTATTCAGATTAGCAGATGCAAACTTGAGCATATCGTCGAGGGTTGAAAACATGGAGGGAGCCGCTCGGTAACCGTAATCTGGAATAAAGGGTAACGCTTTTCCATGTTCGTCATGACCGGGAATGAGTCGCTGTTCATCCTTTGCTGAAAGTTGAGGCTTTGTATTCTTCATACCCATTTGATCTTTCAAAAATGAAGTGATCAAATCGTTGTAGGGCTGATGATAAACACGTTCCAATACAGCAATTAACACCATCATCGCATTTCCATTGTAACGGAATTTTGTGCCAGGGACAGTATCGAGGGTAAATTTATGCATATCGTGAAATAGACTGTCGGCGGTATAAACGCTGTAAAACTCCCGAAATGCTGTTGAGGGCAACCTGGTGATCCTATCGAGATATTTCTCATCATAATCTCTCGACATTGAAGGCAAAGCTGAAGTGTGGTTTGCTAGATTAACCAATCGAACAGGATGTCCCTTATACTGCAAATTCGGATAATCTTCGGGTAAATATTTTCGGATGTCATCATCAAGATTTACTTTCTTTTCGATTGCTGCCTGTGCAAGCATTATTCCGACGAACGTTTTTGCAATGGAACCTAAACCGAAAATTGTGTTGGTACGACTTAAGTTGCCCGCACCACGGTGAAAATGATATTGCTGCGCTAAATCTTCCTTTATTATTCCGATGGATAAGTCAAAAGTGATCGAAGATTTTAGATAATGTTCTGCTGACCTTTGAACCAAGCTATCCAACGAAGTTTTCAAAGGGTTGTTGCTTTTCAAAGTCGAATCCTGATAAGTTTGGCCGAAACAAAATTGTATTGTGAGCACCAAGAATATAATAGCAGATAAAGGATTTGGTTTCTTATAGGGGGCGTATAATTTTCTCAATGTCGGAATATTTAAGTTCCATAAAAAACATTATCTTTTTAAAGCCAATTGATCAAAGGAAAAATACGAACTATTTTTTATTTCTTATCGGGTGATCATTACAAATATCATATCCGTGTTGTGGGCAT
The DNA here is from genome assembly GCA_022712315.1 of Sphingobacterium sp. GTDB lineage: Bacteria > Bacteroidota > Bacteroidia > Sphingobacteriales > Sphingobacteriaceae > Sphingobacterium. Next base: position 44,214 of record JALAGS010000127.1, read on the forward strand.
TTAGGTACAAATCTATATTAGTCATCAATAAATTATAATAACCAAGAAGCGGTAAAATTGTCTGACTTTTTCGTGAATTTTAAATAATACTTGGCCCCGGAAGTAGTGGGAATGTGAAGATTCAGCAAAGTACTGGAATTTAGCCGGAGCAGGGGAGTGTTGGGGACTATAAACAAGAAAAGCCCATCGACTGATGAGCTTTCTTGTACCTAGGGCGGGAATCGAACCCGCACTCCCTTAACGGGAACAGGATTTTAAGTCCTGCGTGTCTACCAGTTCCACCACCTAGGCAGGTGAGCGAAAAACGAG
>JALAGS010000128.1 GCA_022712315.1 Sphingobacterium sp.
AACAATTGTCACAATTAAAACTAGTTGATCTTAAACATGTTGCATGAGTTAAAATGATATGCAATGAATTTTTAATATTAAAATTAGGATATCATGTATAATTATTTAAAAGTCGGCTGGCGGAAATTGATCAGAAACAAGATCTTCTCACTGATCAACATTCTAGGATTATCATTAGGGTTGGCAGCATGCTGGATCATCCTCTTATTCGTAAATGACGAATTGCGTTATGATCGTTATTTTACTCAATCAGATCGTATATATCGGGTCGTTTCTCACGGAAAATGGGATGGCGGTTCCTTTGATATAACCGGAACTGCAGGACCTCTCGCAAATGTCATCAAAGATGAATTTCCAGGCGTTAAAGAGGCCACCCGATTTGATGTCGAGGGCGGCGGCATAATCACGATCGGTGATCAACAAACAAAAGTGGATGAAATTTTCTTGGCAGACAGAAATTTTTTCAATCTCTTTGATTATAACTTTCTTGCTGGAAATCCTACAACTGCATTGAACACCCCTCAGTCTATTGTATTGACAGAAGACTTAGCCATACAATTATTTGGATCTGTCAAAACAGCCCTCAACAAAACACTTTACTTTAATAAATCAGAGCCAACCATCGTTACGGGTATTATCCAAAATGTACCACAAAATACTCATTTCACATTCAGAGCCATCCGTTCTTTCCCAAAAGATTTCAATCCGGATTGGAATCAACTTTATCTTTATACCTACGTATTGCTAAAAGATCAGTCTTACTTGCCGCAACTTCAGGAAAAGCTTCCCCATATCGTAAAAAAATATATTCATGGACGGAATCTCGATTTTGATTATAAGATAGAATTACAACCCATTACCGATATCCATCTACATTCCAACCTAAGCTATGAGCTTGGCAATAATGGTAATATCAAATATGTTTACATCTTTTCTATCGTCGGCATACTGGTCCTATTGATCGCTATCGTGAATTATATTAATATAACAACAGCTCAAGCTTCGATAAGAATGAAAGAAGTTGCTGTTAGGAAAGTGATCGGGTCCAGCACATTAAATTTGATCAAGCAGTTTCTTATCGAGACATCACTAATTATCTTGTGTGCAGTATTATTAAGCATATTGCTTGCATCGGTATTTCTCCCTTGGTTAAACCAGATGATTGGCAAGCAGTTGGATCTGTGGCATTTTGGAATAGGAAAATCGCTGCTTTTCGTATTTCCGTTTATGGTATTTTTAGTCTTCACAACCGGCATTTATCCAGCTTTGATACTCGCAAGATTAAAGACTATTCCTTCACTAAAAAACCAGATCGGAATCCATGGATACCAACACCTATTGAGAAAATCACTCGTGGTTTTTCAATTTGTAATTGCGGTATTGCTTATTGTATCCACCATGGTCATTTTTCTGCAATTGGATTTTATGACGACAAAAAATCTAGGCTTTGACAAAAATCAAGTCATGGTTTTCCATCTAGACAATGAATCAACTCGTAATAAAGGTGACGAACTCAGAAATAGCTTACTTGAAGATAGTCATATTCAAGAAGTCGCGTTTGCGAGTAATCCTATTGGAAAAAACGACATTGGCGTGGGAACTTTCAATGTTGAAAATAATGGTCAAATTGATCCCAACTTTACACTCGCCAATACGTTAAAAATTGATCCTAGTTTTATCCCGACTATGCATATTCAAATGGTTAAAGGAAGAAATTTCGACAGTACCATGCCAACAGATAGTACTTCCGTCATTATAAATTCGGCATTCGCAAAAAAACAGGGCTGGACAAATGCTATAGGGAAACGGATTGAATTTGGGAAGGACAAAACTGGCAAATCGATTCTAAAATCTGTTATTGGAGTAGTCAGTGATTTTCATATTTATTCACTCCAGCACAAGATTGAACCTCTCATTTTAGTACTTCCCACCAATAAAATGGAAATGGACAATATCTATATCCGCATGCAACCGACAAATATCAACAGTACGATTTCGTATATAAACAAAATTTATGGTAAATACGCCCCGAATTATCCATTAGAATACACATTTTTAGATAAAACCTTTGAACATCAATACAATTCAGAAATAAAACAGGGTCAGATTCTCTTAATTTTTGCATTGCTGTCTATCGTTATTGCCTGTTTGGGACTATTTGGTGTGATTACATTCTCTATTCAATTACGAATAAGGGAAATTGGCATACGTAAAACATTGGGCGCAACGCTCAGCAGTTTAGTCTATTTACTTTGCTCTGATATGGTTAAACTGGTCGGAATATCCCTGATGATTGCACTACCGATAGGATGGCTGTTAATGAATCAATGGTTACAAGAATTCGCCTATCGCATTACAGTAAGCTGGTGGATACTTGCCGGCGCAGGAATCATCGCGCTGGTAATTGCTATTCTTACGCTATGTACAAGAGCAATAGCTGCCGCTCGAGCTAATCCGGTCGAAAGTCTAAAAGTGGAATAGACTTAAACTGTTTCATCGCTCACTGTTTCTCAGAAAAACAGTTGAAGACATCAACTAGAAAATTAAACCATTTTCGCAAATTATGTAATCCCAGTCTCAATCATGCCGTTCCATCACTCTTATCTTCGTGGGAGCCACTTCAGTAAGTCCCTCAGCATCTTTTTGCATTATAGACTGTACAAATAAAGCTATTTTAAGTTTCTTTTGCCACAATTGTATATGTCGCTACTGACTGTTTACAAAGATCAATAATATCATTAGCTTCTTGCCTCATACCCTTCAGTCTCAATATCGGGCGATAGAATGATGAGTAAGGTGTATACTATTTCGATAAACAATCAGCACAAAAGTTACTTTAAATCAGTCTGTAAAAAATTTTTATATAAAGACTTATTACGCTTAACTATGTTTTTTTCACGGTATGAAGCAGGATATCAATTGTAAAGCAAGTCGTCCTAAATAAACGTACAATACACACTTATTAAAAAAACAATCGTATCTTTAACCATATAATCTTAAATTGACTTTTTCCGATCGAAAAAGACGTTTTCAAGATAATAACCTATGATAAAGATGAATCGATAAGTTAACTGATATCGGAAATACCATACTAACATAGCTGCTAACATGCCTAGTTTGAACAGACTCCTATCTCCTCGTCAGACCTTGATCCTGATATTTATTTTCATCCTTGTTCACACAAGCACGCTGACCCACGCGCAATTCCCCAAGGAGATGAACAGAGGTTTATCCAATAGTTCGGTGAAATCTATATTTCAGGATAGTCAGGGCTTTATGTGGTTTGGGACCTACGACGGGCTAAACAGATTCGACGGTTATGATATAAAAACCTACAGAAATCAGCTAAATAACGAAAACAGCATTCCGCATAATTATATCTATTGTATAGCAGAAGACCACAATAAAAAATTATGGATAGGAACTGGTCAAGGAATTGGAATCTACGACCGAAATTTTGACACCTTCACCCGTTTAAATTATATAGACCCAAAATCAAAACGGTCATATCATCTCAATGCCGACACAAAATCCATTCAAATCGATAGTGATAATAATATTTATATCGGAACAAACGGCTGGGGGCTATTTTACAAAAGTCATCAAGAAGCATATGCCATACAAATTGCTTTTAAAGATTATAAATCAAACCTATCCACCTTATACTACCATGTATCGGCCACGCATATTGACGCGACCGGCCGGGTATGGGTTTTTATAGAGGGACGCGGTTTATATGCATTAAACAAAAAAACACAGCAGTTGCATCTTGTATCAAAGGCCATTACTAGTGCAACTTGTATTGTTAGTACCAACAACGGTAATCTCTTTATGAGTAACTACGAGGGACTATTTGTTTGGAAAATCAAAGACCATATGCTTTCGTCCTTGTATCCACAGGAGCTTAAGTCAAGTCAGATCAACATGCTGACGCTGGAGGGGCAAAACAAACTTTGGTTAGCCACCCAAAACAATGGTATTTTCATTCTTAACCTATCTCATGGAAAAGCAGCAAACCAAATTGATCTACAGCCCGTACAATTTTCACTGAATAGCAAAACCATTTATACGGTTTACATAGACTCCCAACGTAAAATATGGATCGGCACCGGAAAGGGCGGCATTGAGACCATTGATAACAATGGCTATAAATTTAATTATTTACAGCAGAAACATTATGCAGGATTTAACTTAGCGCACAAATTTGTACGTTCTTTCGTTGAATATGATAACAAGATCTGGATTGGTACCGAAGGCAATGGCCTTTACACATGGGATAACAAGTCCAATCAGGTTCAGTCTTTTCAAAAAGGGCCACAGCAATTGCCAGACAATACGGTAAACCATCTTTTGACCGGAACTAAAGGAGACCTATGGATCGCAACCGAAAGAGGGATCGCGCGTTACACCAAGGGCTCGGGTTTTAAATATTATGTTTGTAGAACGCCAAATGGGGTTCTAAATAACAGTGTACAGTTACTTTTTAAGGATCAGGATGAAAGGATCTGGGCAGCGACATTTTCTGAGGGAAGAGTATATACATATAATCCGACAAGCGACCAATTTGAAGTCTTCAGCGAAGACATCTATGATATCAATTGCATGATTGATGATAAACAAGGTAATATCTGGATGGGTAATTACAATGAGATCATAAAGGTAAACAAGAAGACACGAAAAAGCGTCAGGTATTTAATCGGAAAACCTGTTCGTGCCATTCAGCTCGGAAAAAATAACAGACTTTGGTTAGGAACAGAAGGGAAAGGGCTCTTGGCATTTGATAGCAAATCAAAAAAGATTGTCGAAAATTATTCCACAAATGAAGGTTTGAGTAACAATGCCGTACTAAATATGCTTGAAGATAAAACCGGAAAATTGTGGCTAAGCACCTTCAATGGCCTTTCGAAGTTCGATCCTTCCACTAAAAAATTTGTACGGTACGAGGAAACAGATGGGCTTCAAAGCAACGAATTTTCCTATGGGTCAGCTCTTAAGCTCAAAGACGGCCATCTTCTTTTCGGAGGAAACAACGGTTTCAACATCTTTGATGCAGATAGTATCAAACTGAAAATTTATGCCCCTGCCTTAGCAATCACAAGTCTTAAAATTAACAATAAAAAGATTGCCGAACTGAGCGACCGGGTCGATATCGGAAAAGATAATGCGATACACAAACTGACCCTCCCATACCATCAATCCACGTTTTCGCTGGAGTTTGCCGCCTTGGAGTTTGATTCGCCACAGAAGATAAAATACAGATATCGCTTGGAAGGTTTAGACAAGCAATGGAACGATGCCGGGTCTACCCGATCGATAAATTACAACGGTCTGCATGAAGGAAATTATACCCTGCTTATTCAATCGACCGACTCAGAAGGCAACTGGACGAATAAACAGATTAAGCTCGAGATTCAAATTCTTCCGCCTTGGTATAGAAGCTGGTGGGCCTACCTGCTTTACACGCTGGCTATACTCTATACGGGGCTATGGTATCTGCGCTATCGGAGGAGGCAAATCGCTTTAAATTATGAAATACAGCTTTCAAAATTCACCATTCAGAAGGAAAGAGAACTCAATGAAAAGAGGCACGCATTTTTTACCAATATATCGCATGAATTTAGAACACCACTGACCTTAATTATTAATCCGATTAAAGATCTGCTAAAGACCAAAAACGAATCCAAGGACAGCGCTTCCCTTCAGGTTGTACATAGAAATGCCAAAAGACTGTTGAGCTTGGTGGACCAACTGCTTGTATTTAGAAAAACAGAGGACGGTGCCGAACAGCTCAAAACCAGTATTTTTGACTGCCAAAGCTTTATGAAAGAAATATTTCTATATTTCGCTGCCCAGGCAAAATTACAAAATATAGATTATCAGTTTCTGGAAAATTCAGATCCAATTTATGTCAATGCCGACAAAGAAAAAATTGAGATCATCTTATGCAATCTCATATCAAATGCCTTTAAATTTACACCTTCCAATGGCGCTATCCATATTGCCTTATCGCAACAGGGTCGGGAATTAACCATTCAGATCAAAGATTCGGGAAAAGGTATCCCCGAACATCTTGGCGATAGGATATTTGACAAATATTTTTCGGATCCACTTAATGGTTCCAAAAAACAAACAGGATTCGGGATTGGGATGTACCTGGTCAAAACTTTTGTTGAAATGCACGCCGGAACAATAAGTTACACAAGTTCAGCAACAGCGGGAACAGCATTCGACCTCGTTTTGCCTATCGTGGCACAACAAATGCCGGCCGAAGAACTATTCGCAGATGCAGGGCTCCGCAACGAGTCGGGGATTCAAATGCTATACGATGCACAAGTGGTTACGGAAACCGTTCCCACATTTCCGACGGCCATATCAAGCAAAAAGTTTAGTATCTTATTGGTTGACGACGATGATGCGATCCGCAGCTACCTTACCGACATTTTTAAGGTAGAATATACGGTCTATGGTGCCCGTAATGGCGTTCAGGCATTAGCTATGATTAACGAAAAACAACCTGATCTGGTCATAAGTGATATCATCATGGAAGAGATGGATGGATTGTCACTTTGCAAAGCCGTAAAATCTAATGCTACGCTCAACCATATTCAAATCATCCTGCTTACTTCAAGTACTTCCGACAGCACGAAGTTAGCCGGAATTCAATATGGTGCCGATGATTATATCCACAAGCCATTTGATTCGGAGATATTGTTGCTTCGGGTCAAAACATTACTGCAGAACAAAAAGAACCTTCAGGACTTTTTCCTTAACGCTATTACATTACAGTCGAATGAGCTAAAGATACCGATCACAGACAAGCTATTCATAGAACGGTGCATCGAGATTATTGAAGAGAACCTGTTGGAAGAATTGACTGTAATAAGTCTTGCCGAAAAAACAGGAATGAGTCATTCTTCACTCTATAAAAAAATTAAAACGATTTCAGGTAAATCGATCAATGAATTTATCAGGTCGGTAAGACTTAAAAAAGCAGCCGAAATGCTCATATTGACGGATTCAAAAATTAATGAAGTAGCTAATTTAACAGGTTTCTACGACCAACGCTACTTTAGACAGCAGTTCAGCAAATTGTTTGGCCATACGCCATCCGACTATGTCAAAAAGTACCGAAAAGCGTTTCAGAATGAATTCCATGTCGATCGGCCTTAGTCTGAATTGTCAAAAATAAAATAAGCCCTGTACAACAATTACGTCGTTTGTTGCTGTACAGGACGTCTTATTGCCTGTTGTGGGTAGCAGAACTGTAACCTTTTTTTGCTGGTGCCTTGCAACTGATTTTTTTAGCTGAATCTAGGTTGAGTCCGGACTATACGGTCGAATTAGTGAAATGCTCTTAAATCCCACTGATCCCTCCAATTTATCTGTACTTTTTCATTCTGGAGATCAACCGGAAGCCAGATATATCTGCTATCCATAAGATCTTTGGGATTCCAGCGGTCGGCCATAAAGATAAAGGCATCCTTTTTTCCTGCGACAGGAAGGATAAATGTCGATTGGCCACCATACGTCAAAGCCGAATTTGGTCCTTGCATTGGATCCCCAAGGGATTTCCAAGGGCCAAAAAGATCTGTAGCAACATGAAGCTCTGCACGATTTGGATCCCAGCCAGTGCATCCGCTTGTGATCAGATAATACTTATCTTTGTACTTTAATAAAGCGGGGGCTTCCCTATGATTCCGGAAGAGTAAGGAATCTTTCGCTGTCACATGCAGGTAATCATCGGTTAATTGAACCAGGCGTAAGGCATAGTTTTCATCCGATGAATAGATTTGGTAAGCCTTACCATCACTGTCAACAAAAAGACCCATATCACGTGACATATTGTTATTGGGCCGAAAGCTATGGACAAACTGAAAAGGCCCAAGCGGAGAGTCACTGGTAGCGACAGCGGCCCTGGCTGCCGCATAGCCCTGCCCTTTCAACTCGAGATGGAACCACATCACATATTTCTTCAGCTGCTCCTGGTAGATAACCTTTGGTCGCTCCATAATACAGCCCCAAGCAATATCGCTTGTAGAATCTGTGCTGGGTGCGAGAGCTAATCCTTCAAACTTCCAGTTATACAAATCATTGGATGAGTAGACATTGACACCCTGTGATGTCGTTCCGCCACGTTTCTCACCGTACCAATAATATTTTCCATTTTGATGAAGTACGCCGCCGCCATGGGCATTGATCACATGACCGGATTGGTCTCTCCATATTTCCCCTGGCGTAAAACTATTCATTTCAGCATGTTCTATTTTTTGATAGACCCGTACATAATCAATTTCATATTTTGCAGGGAGTAATTTATCAGCTATCGTGCCCCCGTTTATTCCACCGAGGGCCAAATTTAACAGGAGATAATGTGGTTGGGTAAATGGATTGAATCCTGTACCATCCCTATTGACCAATTGATCCATAGGAACGTGAAGCATTTCCATATCATCCACATAAAGTGCAATAGCGTCTTCATCCCAAACCATTCGCCAGGTATGGAATTGATCTGCCCAAGCCTTTCCACCAAGATCCTTGACTGCTTTCGTCTTACCAAACCAATGTGCTTTCCAGCGTTGGTCAGTACCAGTTGCGATATTAGCCAATATATTGCCCCTATAATATTCCATGATATCTATTTCACCATTTGATGGCCATTCTTTGGTGGTGCCTAACGTCCAGAATGCAGGCCAAAGGCCCTCACCAACTGGGATACGTGCCCGGATTTCAAAAATCCCATATTTCCAGCTCTGCTTTCTCAAAGTATTTATCGAAGCCGAAGTATAGGTTATCTTGTTACGGCCGGCAATCCAATCAGAGCTGCCCTGCATAAAACCTGGATGATTACGTTGTTCTTTTTTTGCTTCAATAACCAACAGGCCATTATGACAGGAAGCATTTTCCTTTTGATACCATTGTTCCTCCCGGTTACGCTTGAAACCTTCTTCGAAACTCCATTTAGTTGTGTCGGGCGCACCATTATAATCAAATTCATCCGACCAGACCAATTTATACTGCGGTGGGATGGGCTGTTGACTATAGGCGATAAAACAACTTGACAGCAAACTAAGACAGACAGATAAAAGTTTTTTCATGATTTAGTTTAAGTTTCTTTGAGTTAACTGCTCTTGATGATCAGTACACAAAAATATCCCCCTTTTCCTACGTAGTCAAGGGGGATATTGAGTCAAAAAGAGGGCTATATTCGTATTTGTGTAATAATGAGATGACACATATCCCTTTTTATATTTCTACAAGCCAGTTGGAGCAGTTCCACTGATCAGTGACCATCCTGGATTCTGATAAATAACAGAATTTTCTGCTGTACCATCATCCGAAGCCAACTGGAAATGCTCTATGGCAATGGGTGCGAGGTAATGTGCCATGGCAAATTTTACACCGGTATAAGACAGGGCATTGCTTCGGATCTCCAATGGTCTAAGGTATTCACTCCGTGCGGGATCCGAAACGACAGATTTATCATTGGTAGCACCATAAATCAGCTGTTCGGGTTTATACCAATCTTTCATCGGTCCCCAAAGTTTAAAACCTTCAAAATGGTCTGCTGTTGTAATCAGCTGATCCATTGCACGCCAGCGCTTGAGATCCATCCAACGCAGACCTTCAGCCATAAGTTCGCTTCTGCGTTCGCGACGTATATTGTACAGTGTGGGTGATACAAACTGTCCTGCAGAGTACGCGCCCCAATCTTTCTTCTCTTTATCCATTTGTATTGCAGCAATGGTTGCATTGAAATCTTGGTCGACCTTAGCACGTGTACGCAATGAGCGCCAATAGGCCTGTGCCTTCGTATCTAAATTTTGATTCTTTTCGTAACAGGCCTCCATATAATTGAGGTAAGCTTCGGTAGCTCGGAAGGTAATACTACCCGTAAATCCCTGTCCGTTTAGCGTTTGTAAACCGTCATATGAAATACCTTTACGTATGGTATACCCCGTTGTATAACGTCTTTCCCAATCGGTATCGTAAACAGTCGGTGTGGGCTCAATAAGGGTATAGTGTGTACCTTGTCCAATATTGACCAATACATTCTTTTGGCCAGGCTCTTTTAAAAACAATTGTAAACGACCATCGCGATTCTTCCGAACATCTGCGATGTAATCATCGCCAGCATAACCGCTGCCCGCGGCGTAAATAGGCAGTCCATTGGACATCAGGAAGCTTTCGACAAGGCCGCGTGTCAAACCAACCGCATAATTGCCCCGCTGTGCATACACAGGTACATTATGTGTCACCAGGCTTTGATTATATTGACGCCACAGCAGTACTTCACCATAGCTGGACATATCCACGGCACCAAACATACTGAAGTAAGGATTTTCATTATTAGCAGATTCTATTATTCCGGTATTGCTCACCAGCGGTACATTGTCAGCAACCGCAGCTGCCGATTCCATCGCCTGCGTTAAAAAGTAGTCGATCTCTCCGGAAATACTTCCAGTCGGAAATGCATAATTGCTATTGTATGATTTTGCCGCACCAGGCCATCCTGGTCCTTTAGGGACGAATGCGGTTCCGCTAAAGTATTTGAGCCAGGTACCTTCATACAAAGCTACTCGAGACTTGAAAAGCTGGGCTACATTTTTTGAGATCCGCTGCTTCTTACCGTCGGGAGAATTTTGGTTCAGCAAGGTAATGGCTGAATCCAAGTCTGAAAGTATAAAACGTGCGACTTCATTTCTTGGTGAACGCTTGCTCGCTTCCACCAAAATATTCTTGTCCTTATCCGACATCACATTGCGAATAATAGGAAAATCGCCCAAGGCCTGCAATTTCCCGAAGTAAACATAGGCACGTAAAAAATAAGCTTCACCGATATAATGTGCTATGTTACTGGAATTTCCGAGAATACGATTTTCCTTCCATTTGGGAACCACCGTATTGATAAAATAATTCATTTGATAAATACTTGAAAAATCCCAGTCACCGCCGTTCGATCCAACGCGCCATTGGCCTGGAATAAACTTATTATCCAGTGTTGGAATAGCCATATTGTCTGTATTTCCGTCGATGCCGAAAGTCCCAAAGGACCAGTTGCCATGCGAAGGAAACAGTCCAGCATATTGATTTACGGTATAAGCAGCAAGTTGTGATTCCTCATCCAGATAAGCTTCAGGTATGATGGACGAAGGAGGTGCAATATCCAAATATTTATTGCAGGAAGCTAGGCCTACCAAAGCGACAAGGCCCAATTGCATCAATCTAAAAATAGTACTATTGAATTTCATAATGAATCGACTTAAAATGTAACACTTAAACCTGCAGACCATACTTTTGTCAATGGATAAACCGTTCCGTTGCTTCCGCCATCAATAGTTTCGGGATCAAACATTCCCGCTACACTTGAGCCGGTCCAGATATTTTCTCCGGAAACGTATACACGTAAACGCTCTACACCAAAACGTTTGGTTGTTTCTTTCGGTAAGGTATAGCCTAGTTGAATATTTTTTATGCGGATATAGGCTGCATTTTGCAAAAAGCGCGTCTGCGTCTGTTGGTTTTTGGAGGTACCAAAAACAGGACGTGCGTAATATGCATCAAGATTTTCGCCCAATGGATTGTCTGCAGTACGGAAATAATCAAGATGATCGACCAAGCCCGTAGACCACCATTTTGAAGTTGCTCCCCAAAAATAGTAGCCACCTTGCCAATAGTCGCGTTTCATGACACCTTGCATGAAAATACTAAAGTCAAAATTTTTGTAATCCGCATTCAGATTCAATCCAAAGGAGTAACGCGGTGTGCTGTTTCCAATCACACGACGATCACCTGGATCGGCCTGTGTATTGCTTCCACCATCTATTTTTCCGTCGCCATTCAAATCCGCATACATGATATCGCCTGCCCCCCATTGTGTTCCTAATGCGTTTTGTCCACCATTGGGCAAGCTCGCCAGATGCTGGTTCATCTGTTCCTCTGTCTTTGCAATACCAAGGGTTTGATATCCCCATATTTCACCCAACTTTTGGCCTTCCCGATAGTTTGATAATGACCCTATTGCATTAGGATAGCGTGTTACGGTTGTGGTATAATCTGACAAGAGGAACTTTGCTCCATATGCGAAACCACTTGCTGTACGGTCATTCCAGCCCAGGGTCGCTTCAAATCCTTTTGTTTTTAAATCGGTGTTGTTTGTTTGAGGAACTGTCGTCCCTAATGTATTAGGCAACTGCGGAGCTGGGCCGACCATATTAAATGTTTTCCGTTCGAAGACCTCAAAAGATCCAGAAAGACGGCTATTTAAAAAAGCAAAATCGACGCCCAAGTTCTTCGTATTGATAGATTCCCAGGTCAATAAAGCACTTACGAGGCCTGGAGCCGATGCAGAATTTGGTCGTGCATTATTAATCAGCCAAGCACCATTGGCTGTCCCTGTTGGTTGCGTGACATAAGTCGGATACCAGACATCGGTATTTTGATTGCCCAGCTCTCCGTAGGAAGCTCTTAATTTCAGCATATTAATAAATGGTGCCGACTCTACAAGGAAGTTTTCTTTGGCGATGTTCCATCCAGCAGAAACTGAAGGAAACCAGCCCCAGCGGCTATCGCTACGGAAACGTGATGAACCGTCATAACGCAAATTAGCTTCCAATAAATATTTTTCAGCATAATTGTAATTCAATCGGCCGAAGAAACCCGCTGTTGCCCATTTTTGATATTCACCAGATACAGAAGGTACTACTGCTTTTCCATTGATGTCTGTGCCGGAGGTCAGATTCAATACCGGCTGATCCGGGATAATGATTCCGTCGCGTTGCACACCGAGATTGCGATAGGCAGTGTGTTCAATCTGACCACCGACCATAACTTTAAAATGATGATCGCCCCAGCTCTTATCGTAATCAGAAAAGATATTAATGTTATAGTAGTTTTCCTTTAAACCGAATTCGTAGACATTTGACGAGTTTTTATACAGATACGGATCACCATTCACGTCATGGTTGTAAAGGCGCTGCGAATCCCAATGACGAAATTGAGTTGTGGTTCTGTAGTTGAAATTACCGGTTGTACGCCATCCTTTAATAGGTTCGAGGATCAGTTGTAACTGCTGGTAAATGTAATCCTTACTTGATTTATCCTGTCCGCCTTCTTTCATAGCAAGTGCAGGTGAGGGAGAACTAAACAGGTATCCATTCGGATCATACAGAGGCAGCGTTGGCCAGCCCTGTCTGCCTAAATCATCATAAAAACTATTGGTCAATGCTGCAGGACGGTCGTAATCTTCCCGTACTAACCTAGCGTTGTAATTTACCTGAAAGATGTCAGATACTTTAGAATTGATTTTAGCCGCAACAGAGTAACGGTCATAATGGTCTGTATTGAAGGCCATCAATCCCTGTTGCTTCATGAAATTGCCAGAAAGGTAATAGGTTGTTTTTTCGGTTCCCCCATTGAGACTTAGGTTGTGCTCCTGGGCAAAAGCCTGATCCCGGTACATGACATCGAACCAATCGTTATTGTCGTTACCATAGGCATATCCTTCAGCCCAATACAACTTATTATTCGGATCGACAATGGTCGAATTTTTCAGGCTTCCGTTTTGATAATCCAAGATGCGCTGCAGATGCTCCGCGGAGAAATGCGGTGAACCGCCGGCGTTGACTTCTGCTTGATTGAAGTATTGAGCAAAAGTGTAAGAATCCATCATCTTAGGCATCAATGTCGGTGCGTTCATACGAAAGCTATTATTATAATTTACCGAAGTACGTCCAGCCTTTCCAGATTTTGTAGTGACCAAAATAACGCCAAAAGCGGCTCTAGAGCCATAAATTGAAGCAGCACCGGCATCTTTCAATACAGAAACGCTTTCGATATCTTGTGGATTTAATGCGGCCAAAGATCCTTCAGAACCATCAATTAGGACCAATGGTGCCGAAGAAGATGTGCCGATTGTACCTGTCCCCCGGATATTAATGGATGGATTGGTTTCCATCGTTCCCGAGTTTTGCGAAATATTTAGGCCAGGGGCCAGTCCTTGCAGTGCCTGGATAGCATTTCTTACAGGTCTATTTTCCAGCTGCTTGGCATCTACCACCGCAACAGAACCAGTCAGGTTTGCTTTTTTCTGCGAACCAAAACCCACGACCACCACTTCATCCAAAACATCTCCTTCGGAAGCATCAAGCTGCACATTAAGCTCGTAATTCCCTTGGCTGATCTGTTTTAGCTGACTGAATTCAAAGCGCTGTTTCGCATAGCCTAGAAAGGTAAATTCTAATGCCGTGACTGTCGCAGCACTGAGTGTATATTTCCCCTGTGTATCTGTCTGTGTCTGCATTGGGGAACCGATATTTTTAACGGTCACTCCAGCAAGTGGCCTGTTATTTTCGGTAACCTGGCCCCGTACAGTTATTGACTGTGCATAAGTCTGCTGTAAGCTCAAAAATAAAAAGCAGATACAACAAAGCCAGCACTGTGTTAATACTATTTTCCTTTTCATAAGTAAAACTGTTTAGTGATTAAATAATATTTTGATGAAGAGTAACATGGCAATATGAGGTAGCTATATTGCGTTCTATTAGGAATTCAAGGATCAAACAATCCACTTTTGATTGGTAAATTCATCATAATTAAACTTGGTTATTAGCTGTTTTTGAGTTTTAGCCAACTGACTTTCCCTACACCTATTTTTTATGTGATTTGGGGAGGGTATTCATCTAATCAGTCAAACACTCTTGGTTATTTAACATCGTCAACACAATAAAATGTCGTATTGACACTTGCAATATTATCAAAAACGTTACAGAGGAAGGGGGGTAGAATCTTCTTATTTTAAGGGGTAAATTCGTCAAATTAGGCTTTTTGACCTTATTAAATGATATATTTTGGTTTAGGCAGACAAAAAAAGCCACATCTTCCGATGTGGCTTCTAAACTAAATTTATAAACATGTTATTCACTAGGGATCAGCTTTTGGTATAATTGAGCTGGCCCCAAAATTATGAGATTCTATTTATAGGAATTGATCGATTTGGATACTCTCCAGTCTTTACCTTCACGTACTAAGGTAACAAGATCGGTTTTAGTGAAATTTTCAAATTTCAAAGTAACCCTGGCCACCATATAATCTGTAGACTGTTCAACTACATCTGTGCTAACCGCACAATTCAGGTGGATATTTTTTTGCTTTTTCAAGGATTTAACCACTTCATAGCGGCTATATGACTTCAAAGTACCCGTTTGGACCTTTAGATTAAAGTCTTCAGCAAACAACTGTTCTATTCCAGCCGACTCACCTTCAGTGATCACGGCGATATAGTGCTCTAGCGCAAAGTCTGCGGTTGATAGATTAACGCTGACCGGGCTTGATTTTGAACCGGGTCCTCCAGCTGCCATAGCCAATGTTGATACGACCATTAAAGCTGCTACTGTGAATGTTTTTACGAGAGTTTTCATACTATCTTTTTTGTGTTATTTTTTACCTTGCTTATCTGTTGACTCAAAATTATCGCTCCAAATGCTTGTTGTCCACGGATTTTAGATCAATAACCAACAGAAGTCGCTGAATAGCTGAAATGGAAAAGTGAACTTCAAAATGCATAAAGAACATAAGATCAATTTTATTAGGTCCGTGCCAAATACCATACCAGTTGGCCCCAAGGCTCATTATGCCTTTTAAAGCCAATTATGGGCGATCTAAGATCTTCTTCAAAAAACGAAATGTACGTATGCGAACAGTTATTAACCGAATTGTTCACATACGTACAGCACATTAAAATGTAATAGAAGTTTAATTTTCTGTGCATTTTGAAGTGAATGACAATATACAGTAAAAAAGAAACGTACTTACTTGCCTGATCAGAAAGATCAGGTGCCAATTTTTTTCGGGGGGGACACAGGCTAGTAAAACGGTACAAGCTCGCTAAACATAGGTTTAACTGGTCTCCTTCGATGGAATATATCCGAATTACAAACTCATTCCTAAGGTAAACGCTACGCCTTTAGATTCTAGATCCACATTTCCGTAACCAATCCCTGTCAATGGC
Organism: Sphingobacterium sp.; assembly: GCA_022712315.1. Classification (GTDB taxonomy): domain Bacteria; phylum Bacteroidota; class Bacteroidia; order Sphingobacteriales; family Sphingobacteriaceae; genus Sphingobacterium. The sequence continues at coordinate 16,007 of JALAGS010000128.1, forward strand.
ATTTTAACAAAAGGTTTTACACCGATATTGATTTTATCATTGATTTTCTTCTCAATGGAGATCGAAAAATCGGCAACACCGAAGATATGCTGGTTCTCTCCATTCACTTCATAGACGGCACTTTTCTGAGCTCCACCGTAGCTACCTCCGCTTTCATAATCAAAAGTGTATTTTTCCTTTAGCATAAAATAGCTCGAAAGTCCTGCGCTAACATTAAACTTCACTTTTTTACTTTTCAATACCGTATAACTTGCTGTCAATGGTACATCAAGAACATCACATACAGCGCTGACATTGCTCGGCAATTGCGTCATTTCTGGTGGATTTGATGGCGTATAAAATTTATAAGCTGACGTATAATTCTTTTTAGCATAGGTAGCCCCCACAGACACACGCAATGCTTTTGTGAGGGGATAGGAGTAGGCCAAACCGACATTCTCACTAAGTGAGGATTTGCCTGCCCCGCGCACGCTTGTCAGATCTGGTCCTGCCAAAAAACTTACAACCGACCGTTCTCTTTCCTGTGCTTCGGATCCGATACTTTCTTTGGGCTGATAAATGGCTGCCAGACGTTCCCCTGTCCCTTCAACCGGTTCTTCTCTTAAGTTGAAATGAGGCAATCTCTGATTGTTATATTCCATGCGCGGAATAGTGAATGTAGTATTTAGTTTTCTTTCTTGCCCGCTTATCGGATTTGCATCCGCTATCTTCGCCAAACGAATATCCTGCAGTACGATGGTTTCACTTGAAATCTGGAACACATTATTCGTACGTTTGATCGGCTGGAATGCAATCCAACCTTGCCCCCGTTTGGGTTCCTCTAGCAAATGGTCCTTAGGTTGAACTGTTTTCCTCTCCGGAACCTCTTTTTCAGGCGAAATACCCGCCGAATTTATTTCACCTGGTAAATTATTGGTTTTAAATAATATGCTATTCCAGGTAAAAAAGATCGTTAAAACTGCTGCAAGTGTAGCAGCCAAGGTCGTTAAAACGACGATCTTTCGTCTCTTTACACGCCTTTCATTGTCTAACCGCGATTCTATATCTTGCCAATGTGATTCATCAAATTCAAAGTTAGCATCACTTAAACCTTCCTTAAATAGCTCATCAATCTTGTTCTTATCCTTTTCCATCATCTTTTCTCTTCCGTTTTACCAAATTTTACACCTTGAACTTCCACCATTTCTGCCAGTCGACCGCGTGCCTTATGCAGATTAGATTTTGATGTTCCAATAGCAATACCCAACATGCCACTAATTTCTTCGTGTCCATAACCATCGATCGCGTAGAGATTGAACACTGTCCTGTAGGCAGGTGGAAGCTGCTGTACCATCGCCAACAAGTCTTCATAGTTTAACTTTTGACTGATGCTATCATCTTCAACAATGGTATGCTCATACATGGATACATCTACCAGGATGCCCTGTTTAATCTTTGCCCGATAAAAATCAATTGCAGTATTTGTCATGATTTTTTTGATCCATATGGAAAAAGGCTTCTGAAAATCATATTTGTTGATATTTTTAAAAACCTTGAAAAAGCCCTCATTTAAAATACTTATGGCATCCTCTCTGTGATTAGCGTAGCGCAGACATATCCCTAAAGACATAGCGTAATAGATGGTATAAAGATCTTTCTGAGCCCTGCGGTCCTCATCAATACATCCTTTAATAATATGGATAGATTTTTCGTCAACTTCTGTTATCGCCACTCGATATTGCTTCTTTCTTTTGATAAATATAGTATTAAGTCTAATACGAGAGGATATTCGGAAAGGTTGCCTCCATAAAATATTTTTTTTTAACCCGATTTCCAAGCAACCTTTTCGCTGACCTGATCGTAGTATCAAGACATTATTTTAAAACATACAATTATGAAATCAAACCAAAAACAAGTCAAATTAACCTTTATAGGTGGTCTCTTTATAGGTGGTCTATTGACCTTAGCCATGTTTTCTGCTTGTTCAAAAAACGATGGTGAGCCTGGCAATGTCGAAAATAAAAACAAGGGCCTGCAAATGTCTGCCAATACTCAATTTGGCAATATTTTGACCGATGCCGATGGTAAAACACTTTATTTCTTTTCGAATGATACAAAAGGAACTTCGACCTGCAGCGGTAATTGTTTGGCTACTTGGCCGGTTTATTATAGCAGCGAAACAAGCACAGACCTAAAAATTGACAAAAGCCTGCTCGGTGAAATAACCCGTGAAGATGGTTCCAAACAAAGTACATTTAAAGGCTGGCCGCTTTACTACTATGCAGGCGATAGTCAATCTGGTCAGGTGAAAGGAGATGCTGTAAATAAAATATGGTACGTGGCCAAACCCGATTATTTACTCATGGTCGCCAATGCGCAACTTATCGGTCACGATACTAAAAACTATTTAGGCGACTATACGGAAGGAACAGGAAAAACAATTTATCTGACAGATGATAAGGGCAGAACATTGTATGCCTTTAAACCCGATAAATTCAACAAAAACAATTATACTGCTGAAGATTTCAGTAATGATGCGATCTGGCCAATCTTTCAAAAAGAGACGGGAGCTCTGCCTTCGCTTGTTCGTACAGCTGACATCGCTGTCATAACCGTCTATGGAAGGAAACAATTAACTTTCAAAGGATGGCCCTTATATTATTTCGGCCAGGATATACAACGCGGAGACAATAAAGGGATAAGTTTTCCACGCGTTGGCGTTTGGCCAATAGTAAATGACAACACAGTCGTTGCTCCTGCTAACTAAGCCAAGACTAACTATTCAAACTTATGGTACAAAATCTAAAAACGGTAAATCCTCGCCTCAGCGCACATCGTTACGTTGTTATTTCACTCTTTACCTTAACAGTTCTCTCATTCTCGGCCTGTACCAAAAAGCAAGCGCAAGAACTTACGACCATTCCGGATAACGGAACTGAAACGGTGACAACCCAGAATGTGTCCTACACGAATTTTTCTAAAGCACTTTTTGAAACGAAATGTAGTTCATGCCACGCAACAGGACGTTCGGCAAGTGGGCGATGGGAGTTCAGTGGTTATACCTCTGTCAAAGACAATATTGCAAAGATTAACAATGCGGTATTAGTGACCAAATCCATGCCGTTAGGCGGCTCACTCACATCAAAAGAAATAGAGCTGCTGGATGCATGGATTAAGAAAAATTCACCTGAAAATTAATGTTATGCATATGAACAAAATCAACATTTACATAGCGCTCTTCATGATGCTCATCAGTATGACGACATTTGCGCAACAAAAGGCTTCCTTTGTTTCAAAAAAGACCAGCATCACTTTTTTCAGTAATGCGCCATTGGAAGACATCGAAGCCAAAAGTATCTTAGGTGCTTCGGCGATGAATCTTCAAAGCGGAGATATCATCTTTCGGGTAAAAAATACATCTTTTCAATTTGACAAAAAGCTCATGCAAGAGCATTTCAATGAAAATTACATGGAAAGTGACCGATACCCCCTCTCAGAATTTAAAGGGAAAGTCGAAAATGCAGACAAATTAACAAAAGACGGCAGTTATACGCTGAACGTAACGGGCACACTTCAGATCCATGGAGTTACCAAGCCGTACAACACAAAGGCTGCATTTATTGTTAAAGATGGGACATTAAAAGCTGTTACAAGTTTTCAGGTAAGACTCGCCGATCACAAAATTTCTATTCCTTCCATCGTCGGAAAAAAAATTGCTGAAGTAGTGAAAATCACAGTTGATGCGACCTATAAACCATAATCACCCGAATTTATTGCAAATGAGAAAAACGCTATTTATACTCCTGTGCTTTACTTCCGTAAGGTCATTCGCTCAGGAAGACCTTGATAAATTAATCCATATCGATGGGGTTAAAAATGAAAAAGTCACTGCAACCTTTAAATCCGGTAACCTGATCAACCTCAAGACAACGGAAACCATTCACCGCCATGAAATGGACTTTAGAGTAGATCACCGTTTTGGCGATATAGCAGGCAGTGCCGGTGGAGGGAAGAATTTCTTCGGTCTCGATAATTCGACCGACATCCGAATAGGTTTTGATTACGGTCTATTAGATAACCTAAACATTGGAATCGCCCGCTCGAAGGGTGCAACAGAGGTTAGACAACTATTTGAGGGTAATGTGAAATATAGATTTATCGAACAAACAGTTGACAATAATGTACCTGTTTCTGTTGCTTTTTTTGGAAGTACAACACTATCTGCCATGGAAGCCAGCCCGGATAAGTCCTCGGCAGCAAGCTTTGAAGACTTTAATGATCGATTGAGCTATGTGACGCAGCTCATCATTGCCCGTAAATTTAGTTCAAATCTATCGCTCGTAGTGGTCCCAACCTATCTTCACCGGAACTATACGGCTTATAACGATCAGAATGATGTATTTGCTCTTGGTATAGGTGGACGGGCCAAGGTAAGCAATAGGATAGCATTAGTAGCAGACTATACATTACCTTTCCGAAAGTCGTCGAACAAAAAATACCATGAAGATGTAAGCGGACAGCATTACTATAATGCATTAGGTGTCGGTTTGGAAATGGATACTGGAGGCCATATCTTCCATCTCAATTTTACCAATGCTACCGCAATACAAGAATCTCAGTTTATTAGCGAAACAAATAGCTCATGGGGTAAGGGACAATTCCGTTGGGGATTTAGCATTGCTCGCCGTTTCAATTTTAACAAAAAGAAACATATTGAATAAAAAGCTATTCAAAGCAAAAAAATAGAATGCTTCATCTCACGACTGGCTTATAAACTAATAATTCACTAGTGCTCTGCCTCCAGATCACTAGTGAATCACTATTGCTATTTATTATCTCCTTCAGCTGCGACATGGTGCGTTAAGGCCAAAAAAAAATTTTTTTATCGACCCCTACCAAATCTAAATTCAGCTCTATTATAGGGTATGATAGAAGATGATTTTTTAATACTGGTTCAAAAGTTAAACGATAATTCGATCAATAAAGATGAACTCATTCTGCTGGAGTCTATACTCCGTAACCGAAAGAATTCACAAAATCTCTTATTGAGCGTACGCAAACTATTCGATGAACTCACAGCCAACGATACCAACCTGCCTGATAATCCCAATAAGGAGAAAACCAAAAATCGGCTCTTGTCTTCCATTTCCGTGGAAACAAATCACCACACAAAAAAATCAGTATGGGTAAATAGGACGATGAAACTTGCAGCTGTCTCTCTTATCGCCCTTTTTACAGCATTATACTTCTATACTTCTTCAAAGAGAAATCATACAAAAGTACAATGGGCGACAATACATACCAATCACGGGGAACGCAAAAAGGTGATATTAAATGATTCAACGACTGTCCTCCTAAATGGGAACAGTACGCTGACCTACCCACTCCTACAGATCAGCAATATGCGGATCGTAAAGCTTAAAGGCGAAGCGTTCTTTGAAGTGAGTCCCGATCCTGCCAAACCGTTTCTTGTCATAGCAAAAAATTTCACAACACAAGTTGTCGGTACGGCCTTCAATATCGATAGTGATATAGAGCGACTGGTGGAAGTTAGTTCCGGAAAGGTCAATGTCTACCGTATAGATGAAAAAGATCTTATCCATGTAATCGCCAATCCAACTGATGAGCCACAATCTGCCGTAGGACACTTTTTTGGGAAAATTAAATCCATACTTTCCCTTTCTTCTGGGGACAAGGGACAGCTACAAAATGACGATTGGCATAAATCTCCTATCATTGAAAAACTAGTTACTGTTGAGAACAAGATCACGCTAATAAAAGGAGAACGTGCGAAGCTGACATCAACCAACGACTGGGCGAAAACAACGCACAATGATATGATGTGGTTTAACAACGAAACAGTTCATATCAATGAACCGCTTAGCCAGATCGCCCAAAAAGTTTACCGTATTTATGGTGACTCAATCGCTATCGACCCAGCCCTTGCTGACACTAAAGTTTCAATAACATTCAAAAACAAAGATAAAACACAAGTAATAAAAACATTAGCAGAACTGAGCAATGCTAATTTGACATTCGATAAGAATAAAAATATATGGAATATTAAAGCTACCAATTAGAAAAAACTAAGCCAGAACTGCAAGGCAATTCTGGCAAATGATCCAGATGTTATCAGATGGCCTGAGAAACTATTGATATCATCTCATCCTTAACAAAGTACTAACCTTATTAATTATTGCAAAGATGCAAAAAAAAAGACATTGTTGTCAAAATCATAATCTTAAACAGTTTATGCGTATCTCTACTGTATTATCAGGATTTTTAATGACATCAGCTATTGTTTGTGCAAGCACAAAGAGCTATGGTCAAAAAGAATTGAATAATGCTGTTTCAGTAAATTTCAAAAACATCAGTCTTCAGGAAGCGCTTGAGCAACTTCAGACCAAATACCATATTCCTCTAGCCTATAACAACCAGGACAGCTTCTTAAAAGTCAAAATAAATTATAGGGGAGCGAAACTCGCAAAGGAGGTATTAAAGGAAATGCTCGAACCTTATCACCTGACCTATGAAGTAAGACATGACTTTGTACGAATTCTGAAAGCAGCAAATCCAGTTCCAACAGTCAGTCATGTTCAGAAAGATATTACCGGAACAGTAACAAACACCAAAGGTGAGACGCTGGCAGGTGTTTCCGTTACACTGAAGGACAAACCCAACGTGGGTACCACGACGGATATCCATGGTAAATTTATTCTGGCAGCACTTCCCGGCAGTGTGCTGGTTTTCCAAAGTATAGGCTACAAAAAAATTGAAGTTGCAGCTGATGGTCAGGCTGCCCTACAAGTAAGCCTTGAACCTACAGAAGCAGGACTTGACGAAGTCGTTGTGGTAGGATTTGGCACACAGAAAAAGATATCTGTCGTCGGCGCTCAGTCTACTGTGACAGCAAAGGATCTTCAGGTTCCTGTCGCAAACCTTACGAATGCGTTGGCAGGGAGGATTGCCGGTGTTGTTTCCGTGCAAAGAACCGGGGAACCGGGGTTTGATGATTCCAGCATCTGGATTCGGGGGATCTCGACCTTCAGCCAAGGATTGAGTGAACCACTTGTGCTCGTCGATGGTACACCCCGAAAAATGTCCAATGTCGATCCCGAAGATATTGAAAGCTTCACCGTGCTAAAAGATGCTGCCGCAACAGCTGTATATGGTGTTCGTGGCGCAAATGGTGTTGTGATCATAAAAACAAAATCAGGAACACCCGGAAAACCCAAGTTCAATGTCCGTTATTATGAAGGTCTCACGCAGATGACCAAACTGCCTGAATTTGCAGATGGCATCACTTATATGAAAATGTCGAACGAAGCCTTGACAAACCGTGGTGCAGCGCCGATTTACAGCGATGAAAAAATTCAAAAAACAGCCAGTGGTGAGGACCCCTATTTATACCCAAACGTAGACTGGATGGGGGCGTTATTTAATAAATTTGGTCATCAGCGCCGGGGAAATATGAATATAAACGGGGGCTCTGATATGTCTAACTATTATGTAGGTGTCAGTTATTTTGACGAAGTAGGGCTCTATAAACAGGATAAGTCTGTTAATTATAACCAACAAGTAGGTTATAAAAGATATAATCTTACATCCAACTTAACCGTAAGACCTTCCACATTGACCAAAATTGAGCTGGGGGTACAAGGCTATCTTGCCAATGCAAACTATCCAGCTTCAAGCCAGGGAACGATATTTGAAAATGCCTGGTTAATGACACCGGTAATTCACCCGATCATGTTTGAAAATGGGACTGTGCCTGACCAACGTGCAGGTTCCTTGATGAATCCTTATGCTCACCTCACCCAAACAGGATACGCAAACCAGTGGCGCAATCAGCTATTTTCAAATCTACGCGCTACACAAGAGCTCCCATTTATAACAAAAGGTTTATCTGCGACAGCGATGTTCTCATTTGACGTCTACAACTATACGAGTATGCGTAGAACCAAACGCCCAGACTCTTTTTTGGCAACAGGCAGGGACGAAAATGGTGTCATGCAATATGATCAAACCTATGTTGGCGAACGCTTTCTTAGTTTCTCAAGAAATAGTGAAGGGGAAAGAACAATATACCTGGAGGGAGCACTAAACTATAAACGCGACTTCGGCAAACATTCAACCTCCGGAATGGTGCTCTACAATAAAAGTGATAGGTTAAATTCACAGGCGGGTACACTGATCACCTCACTCCCTTATCGGTTTTTGGGTGTATCGGGACGTGCAACTTATAGTTATGACAGCCGCTATTTTATGGAAGCCAATTTTGGATATAACGGTTCGGAGAACTTTGCGCCCACTAATCGATTTGGATTCTTCCCCTCATTTGGACTTGCTTGGGTACTGAGCGAAGAGCAGTTTTTCTCGGGATTGAAAGACAAAATTTCACTTGCCAAAATAAGGTTCTCACATGGTAAAGTAGGTAACAGTAAAATTTTAATCTCCAATGATGAGCTCCGTTTTGCCTATATCTCTACCATTAAAGATGACGCTGGAGGATATAATTTTGGAAAAAATAGCCAGACAAAATTTGACAAAGGTGTAAATATCGGCGAGTACGGTGTCAACGTAACTTGGGAGACTTCCATCAAAAGCAACTTAGGCCTAGATCTCCAAACCAAAAACAACGCGGTGAACCTCCAGCTCGATTTTTTCAGAGAACGTCGAAGCGGTATATTTCTTAGACGCGGCAATGTACCTAGTTATGTAGGACTTCAATCTGCACCTTCAGGAAATTTGGGAATAATCGACAATAAAGGAATTGATGGATCGTTGACATGGAATAAAAAGTTCGATGATTTTAGTTTTCAGTTGCTGGGCAATATTACCTACAATAGAAATAAGGTCATTGAAAATGATCAACCTAACCCTCTTTATCCCTGGCAAGACGATCGGGGTAGAAAACTCGGATTAAGAAAAGGTTATATTGCACTCGGATTATTCGATTCTGAAGATGATATCAATAATGGCCCATTGCACCCCGGCCTGGTAAAGCCGGGGGACATCAAATTCCAGGATGTCAACGGCGATGGGAAAATCGATGATTTTGACAAGGTACCTATTGGCTACGGAACAATTCCGGAGCTTGTTTATGGACTTGGTTTTTCTTTCACTTATAAAAATTGGTCCCTATCAACTTTATTTCAAGGTGTAGGAAATGTTGATGTCATGATGACCGGAGAAGGACTCAATCCATTCTCGGTATCCATGAGCCGCGGAAATTTATTAAATAACATCGAAGATCGCTGGACCATTGATAATCCCCGACAGGATGCATTTTATCCAAGACTGTCAGACGGAAGTCCCAACAGCAATTTTGTACCAAGTACCTGGTGGCTAAAAAATGGTCGATATGTACGTTTAAAAGATGTACAATTAAGCTATCAGCTACCCAAACATGTTGTCAAACACGCAAAACTTGACGCGGCCAGCATTTTCTTTTCAGGCTACAATCTGTTTACCTGGAGTCCTTTCAAATTCTGGGATGTGGAACTCGGCGATGGAAAAGGGTCTAAATACCCGAATATCAAGACCTATTCACTGGGCTTAAATATCAACTTCTAATTTAACCAAAATGAAAACAGTATTTAAAAATATTATATATAGCACACTAATAACTGCTCTGTTTACATTCCATATATCGTGCAGTAAAGATTACCTAGATCAGGTTCCGGACGATCGTCTCTCGCTCGAGGAGGTTTTTAACAGAAGGGATCTTTCAGAAAAATGGCTGGCAAACACCTATAGTTATATCCGCGATGAAGCCCATCGGACCAATGACACCCCTTGGGATGTGTTGTCTGACGATAACGATGTGTCGCAACGAAACAATCCTTTTCGCGTAAACCTGGGGAACTGGAATGCCTCCTCAAATTATTGGAATTTTTGGGAACATTACTACAAAGGAATTCGAACAGCCACTACTTTTATCAATAACATAGAGGGTAATAAACAAATACTAGAGGACCGCGAAGGGCAGAATTTCATCAAGAGAAGAAAAGCAGAAGCACGTTTTTTACGTGCATTTTTCTACGCTGAATTGCTCAAGCAATACGGACCTGTCATTTTACTTGGCGATCAGGAGATAGATCCAGATCTGCCTCTTACCGATCCGGCAATGCAAATACCAAGGAGTTCATACGACGAATGTGTAGACTACATCGTATCTGAATTAAATCAGGCTGAAACTGATCTTGATATAGAACATTACTATTCGGGAGACAATGTGCTTGAAAATGATATGGGCCGCGCAAGCAAAGTGCTGTGCCGGGCGATCAAGAGCAAACTTCTCCTATATGCTGCCAGTCCTCTTTTTAATGGTAATCCGGATTTTAACGGTGTGTTAAACAAAGATGGAAAGGCACTATTTAACCCTACATCTGATAATAACAAATGGAAAAAAGCGACAGATGCGGCGAAGACAATCATAGACTACGCTGAATCCTCAGGTAAGCTCGGCCTATACAAGAAAACAAAAAGCGATGGTTCAATAGACGGTTTTCTCTCCTACAGGGACGTATTCCTTGATTCATGGAATATCGAATGGATTCTGGCTCGCAATTCGAACAATCTCGGTAGTTACCAAAGATCCTGTACACCGCGGTTGGCAAGTGGATATGCCTCTATGGGCCCTACGCAACAACTGATCGACACTTACAGAATGGCCAATGGAGAATCTCCGATCACTGGTTATGCTAGTGACGGAAGCCCCAAAATAAACACAGCGAGCGGTTATACAGAATCAGGCTTCAGTACATTCACGCCTCCAGGCGCCACACGGTCAAAGTCAACGTTCAATATGTATATCAATCGGGAACCACGCTTCTATGCCGCCATCACCTATAGTGGCAGCGATTGGATAAATACGACCTCTAGTCTCGGTGTACGGGAAATACAACTATACTACTCGGGTGAATCTGGAAAAGGTGGCTCACACGATTATTCGGAAACCGGCTATTTATTCCGAAAAAATATATCCCCAACATACCACCCTACCCAAAACAATGTAGCTCGTTCACTGGTGATGATGCGCTATGCTGAAATCCTACTTAACTATGTCGAAGCGCTGAATGAATATAACCCGGGACATGCAGATATATTAAAATATTTAAACCAAATTCGTTTAAGAGGTGGAATTCCGGCGCTAGGCTCGGGACTCAACCAAGCTGAAATGAGGCAACAGATCAGAACGGAAAGACGGATAGAGCTTACGATGGAGCATTTGCGTTATTTCGATACCCGTCGATGGAAAATTGCAGAGCAAACAGATGGGGGGCCTTTTTACGGAATGAACGTCGAGGCAGGAACTTCCAATACGGATATGGCGTTTTTTAAGCGAACAAAATTTGAAACACGTGTTTTCCGCAAGAGCTTCTATTTATTTCCAATACCACAGACAGAAATCCAACGTAACATCAACTTAGTTCAGAATCCAGGCTGGTAAATTAATCCGTTTAGTCACCATGAAAAAATTCAATAAAAACCAACATACAAATCGCTGGAAATACTGCAGCGTCCTTCTATGCTTATCGATCATAGCCTTATTTCAGGCTTGCAAGGAACCTGAACTGAATATCGAAAATTCAAAGCAATATGGAAGTGTCTATCTACAATCTGCAGCTAATGGCGCTATCCTCCAATCCTACAACATAAAAGATGAATGGGTTGAAACCACTATCGGTGCAGGATATGGCGGATTGGACAAACTTGCACAGAAGATCAGCATTGAGCTAGCAATTGACGCAAGCAAAGTCGCTGAATACAACATTCAAAATAACAGTAACTATGAGTTACCACCTGCGGGAAGTTATGCCCTTGAAAGCCCCACAGTGGAAATTAACCGAAACTTTGGCGGTAGCAATTCAGCCAAACTCCGGATCAATGCGATAAATCTAGGGGGCACAAAATCGTACATTATCCCTGTAAGCATAAAAAACGTGTCACCAGAACTTCCAATTACAAAGGGGTTACAGACCACCTATTATATTGTTAACGGTGTATACGAGAGCAATCCATTTCCTCCGATCCCATTGACAGGATGGAAAATAATTGACTTCTCTGACGATGATTATGATGCCATTGGTGGAAGAGCACCTTTCTGTATCGACGGTGATAAAACAACATGCTGGCTCTCTACCTATAGAAAAGTAAACGGCTGGCGTCCAACACATCCGCATCACGTAACAGTTGATATGGCTAACGAACATACCCTTCATGGCCTAAAGTTATATGGAAGAACTGGAACCAGCAATGCTTATCTATTTCCCAAGACTGTACAAATAGAAACAAGTATAGATGGTCAAAGCTGGAAGAGTGCCGGGATTTTTATCATCGGAGCATCTTCAGAAGAAACTGCAGCGACCATGTATTTTGAGAAGAGTACAACTGCCAAATATTTTAAAGTTACAGTGCTCAATAGTGCCGGAAATGGTGACACCACGGCTATTGCTGAACTTGAAGCCTTTTAATTAACCACGAAAAGCTGCTCCAAAATTTATTGGGGCAGCTTTCATCAAAAAAAATTCCAATGAGACACTACATCATAACCTGTTTGGCAATACTCCATTTTGCCTGTAGCAAAAGTCCATCCCTACCAACACCTGAGCCAGAAAAAAAAGAAACAACAGTAAAAATAATGACCTATAACATTTTTGGAGCCCGTACCGGAGGGATACCCGATCTTAAAGTAATTGCAGATGTTATCAAGCGTGCTGACCCTGACCTACTGGCATTGCAGGAGGTGGATAAATTTACCGATCGAAACAAAAACAATGGCGATATTGCAAAAGAACTAGCCTTATTAACAGGAATGGATTGTTTCTTTGCTAAAGCCATAAATGTACAAAACGGTGAATATGGGGATGCAATACTAAGCAAGCTCCCTATTAAGGAGCGCGTTGCCTATAATCTGGAAGTAGATCCCACACTAGGCGGAGAGCGCAGGTCAGTAGCACGCATTTTAATAGAAAAAGATAACAAAGATTTTTATTTTATCAGCACGCATTTTGATCACTTAAGTGACGAAAGAAACCGGATTAAGCAAGCAAATGACTTTGTTGCATTGGCAAAGTCTTTTGACAAACCCCTTATCGTAGGAGCCGACTTAAATTGCCTTCCCACCTCCAACCCGATGAATATTTTACGTAGATACTTTTCTGTGGGCTGCCTAAATGGAAACTGTGATCAATTTACCTTTCCAACCACGGGAGCAAATCGAACAATAGACTACCTGCTATATGCCCCTATTGATGCGATTAGTCCAAAAGCATACGCTGTGTATACCTGGGCAAATAAAGAATCTGACCATTTTCCCGTTCTTGCCACATTTAAAATCAACTAGTCTCCGCTCCTATTATTTTTTTTTCAAGTTGGATCAAAGTACAAGATTCCATATAAATCGTTCCAGCCAATTAAAATATAGTTGATCAAAGAATCCTGAAAACAGGTCATTGGAGATTACCGCCCTAATGTATAAAGAAAAAGAAGTGCATAGATAATACCATGATCCTTGGCAATATATTCACGAATAGTTTTCATTGCCAAGGACATATGCTCTTTCACGGTGTTGGGTGAAATTTTTAAATGGTCGGCAATTTCTTTATAGCTCAAGCCTTCTTCTCTGGACATCAGAAATATACGCTTGCGCTGTGGCGGCAATTGACCAATGGCTAGCTCATATATTTTATCGTACTCACTACTTTCAAGTGAATAATCAGCAGATGGCGAATTATCAAAAGACTGGATGCCACTTGAGGTTTCCAGAATTGCTTCAGCAGACCTCATTTTTTCTTTCAGATGTTTGAATATGATATTCCTCGAAATTCGGTAAAGGTAAGCTTGTAGCGATAGGTTATTTTTGATATTAGATCTATATTTCCAAAGGTTGAGAAATGCATCATGGATAATATCATCAATTGTATCAGTATCTTGAATGAACTTTTTTATAAAGTGATATATTCCTTTATTGTACTTCTCATAAACTTCCATAAAAGCGTTATGATCCCCTTCTTTGAGCCGTACATTCAGTAAAAATATTTCTTTAGTATCACTCATTGTTTTTCCTAGTCAGTCGCAAAAATATTCAACTTATATTAAACAGGCATTAAGCACATTTTAAAGAATTAAAAATTTTTTGGTTCATAAATTGATTACCCAAATATAAACTAAAGTGTTGACTAAATCAAATGAACATCACCTACCCAGACAGAAAAAACATCTTTCCTCGACGCTTCAAAACCTAAATATTTGTTTGGAATAATGCTTATTCAAAAAGTCAAGCAGGAGGAAAAATATACCATAAAAAAGCGGATAACATGACTGCTACCCGCTTCTTTATCACAAATACTCACTGTTATAAATCGTTCAACCACTTGTTGACCTCATCCTGAGTTTTACCAGTCTTCTTTTGAAGTTTACCAACCAATTCATCTTCCTTACCTTCGGCATATAAAAGATCATCATCGGTAAGATCTGCGTATTGTTGTTTTACTTTACCTTTGATTTCATTCCAACGGCCTTTCCATGTCAATTCACTCATAATATTTTTCCTTTCTTTGTTTAATATTAGAACAATGTCCCTTCAATAATCGTTTAAAAAATAATGTTATAAAATGTTAATTTTCCAGGGTGCCTGCATTATGCGTGCTGAGGATTTGCATACGATTATTTACGCTGACAATTAGCTGTCCATGCCTTACCATCTTTGGTATATCCGATCGTCAGTTTACCAGCATCAATTCGAATAACGCCTGTGCCAGCGGAACCAATGTTAACCAAAACATTATCCTTCTTCTCAAAATCTACACCGTTCAGATTAGGAATCCCGTTTCCAAAAGCGAAATTATAAGTATCCCCTACTTTCGTAACTGTAACTGTTCCTTCGGCAGCAGCAACATCATTGTCATTGTTACTTAAATCGTCAAAGGCAATATTGCCCTCATATTTCCCGATAAAAAGATCATTGTCCGCAGGATCGTCATCTTTACTACATGAAGTAAAACCGATGACTACAGTTAAAATAAGCATACCTAACCCTAATGTTTGAATTAATTTTCTCATACGTTGATGTGTTAATGTGAATAAAACATTTCTTTAATGTTGTGTAAAATTCAAACTCTATGCCATTCCATAGATAACGATGAACACACAGGTATCAACCCTTCAATAAAGGGTATAAATACACAAAGCGGGTATTTATACAGAAAATAGATCAGGTTAAATAAGGCCCCATCAAAATTTTTCTCAATATACTTGGACTGCACAGGCATTATCGCTATATTCATTTATTCCAAGCCTACACTATGGAAATCAATTATGCGCTGACCGTCCGAAGATTTGAGAAATACTTTGACTTATGGAGTTCCAAAGTCTACCATTATGCGCTTCATAAAACCCAATCACCCTATCTAGCTGAGGAAACAGTACAGCATGTTTTTATCAAACTCTGGAAAAATATGAGTACCAAATCTATCGATTCGACCATAGAATCTCAGATTTTTTGCATCGCACGAACCACAGTGATCGATTTGGTCAAAGCAGAGTATAATAGAAAAAAATTGCTGGAAAGGGATCAAACTTTTGTGCAGCAATATAGTCCTCAGGATGATTTTTACGCCAAACAGCTTTCCTCGAATCTTCATGATATCGTTGACAAATTGCCAAAAAAACGTAAAGAGATTTTTATGTTAAGTAGATTTTCAAATCTATCACATCAAGAAATTGCCGAAAAGCTAGCTATATCAACAAAAACTGTAGAAAATCAACTGACTCTTGCACTAAAAACAATCAGAAAAGCATTATTATTTAGCATACTCCTGCAAATTATTTTTTAATTTTTTTTGGGGGCTAATCTGTTTTCGATCGTAATCTTTATATATGAAGATTAACAAAGCACTGATCGACAAATACCTAAGCGGTACTGCCAATGAGGAAGAAATCGCCGCCGTAGAAAATGCAAAGGCCGATAATGAATTTAATTGGGAGGATTTCATGCCGGAAGCAGAATGGAAGCAGCATAAGGTACATTCGGAATTTGATAACCAAAAAGAAATAAAGGCGCAGATCCTCAAACAGATCGGGTTCAAAAGCAAACGGCACTTTAGCTGGATTAAATATGCAGCCATTATCCTATTCGTAGGTATCGGAGCCTGGCTAGCCTTAATCCAAATGAAATCTCCAAAGCTGAGCACAGCACACCTAACACCTAAACAGGAGGCTGTATCAAAAGCCATCGCTCAGCCAAACAATCTATATTATATCAACTCAGGCAATAGCATACAGCAAATCGATGTTCCTGATGGATCTACCATCGAACTCTACCCCAATTCAGAAGTAAAATTCACAGCAGATTTCAGCGGTATTCCTTCGCGCGAGATCCATCTTAAGGGTAAAGCCAAATTTACTGTTGCAAAGGATAAAACCAAACCTTTTCGTGTCCATACAGCCAGCTTGACGACAACAGCACTGGGCACCATCTTCACTGTAGACGAAAGCAGTGCATCTATTACAAAAATAAAACTATATGAGGGACGGATCGAGGTCAAAAGTGATGATAATCACCAAAATATCAAACATCTAAACCTGCAGTTTTTGCCAAATGAAGAAATCAGTATCGATAGAAAGCAACAACAGATTGTTGCTGAAACCCGAATTAATGGATCTCCAGCTAATAAAAGAGGGTCTTATCAGAAAACGGCTGAACAGTTGATATTTAAGAACCTATCTTTACAGGATGTGCTTCATATTATTAGCCATAATTATGCTATCAAATTAAGCTTTGATCCCAAAGATATTCAGGATAAATACTATAGCGGAACCTATAAAAACACAAAATCAGTGTACATAAGTATGCTGGCCGATATCCAGGCACTACACCGGATAACCATAACTGTAAAAACCGAATAAATTCACTCTAATAACCACAAATTATGCACAATTATTTACCCACCAAGCAGCGCATCCTAACGCTGCTGCTGATGAAGTCCAACATTCGGCCCGATGTAAACTGGGCGCTACGCCTGGGTCTTATAGGACTATTGTCAACAAGTTATCTCCTGGTTGACGCCCAACAAAATGCTTCTATTACAGGAATCATTAAAGATGAAACAGGAAAACCCATTCCCTCAGCCACTGTGACGATTCGCAATGCGATAAGTGGATTGAAGAAAACAACAACCAGCAGGCCTGACGGAACCTTCTCCTTTGATCAGATCCCAGCTGGCCAAGGCTACCAGATTGCTGTATCTTCCATCGGATTCAAAAGTAAAGAACTTACCGACTATACCATCACGGACAGAGACAAGTTAGCGATCAATATCAGTCTGGAATCCGCTTCAGAAAGCCTGCAGGAAGTTGTTGTCACAGCACTGGGTATTAAAAGGGAAAAAAAAGCACTCGGCTATACCGTTGCCGAACTTAAAGGTAATGAATTGACACAGGGCAAAGAAACCAATGTGGCCAACGCATTATCTGGTAAAGTTGCAGGGGTCCAGGTTAGCCGTGCTGCATCAGGTGCAGGAGGTTCATCTAAAGTAGTCATCCGGGGCAACAATTCACTAATTGGCAATAGCCAGCCACTCTATGTCATCGACGGTGTTCCGATAGACAATCAAAATATCTCATCCCCAAATCAGTCCGGCGGAACTGATTATGGCGATGGAATCGGAAATATCAATCCGGAGGACATCGAAACGATGTCGGTATTAAAAGGCCCCAATGCAGCAGCACTATACGGACAGCGAGGAAGTAACGGTGTCATATTAATCACGACCAAATCGGGTAAAGCCGGTAGGACCCGCTTCACCTATGGCACAGACTTTTCATTGGGTAATGGATTAGTCTTACCTGATTTTCAAAATGTCTATGGGCAGGGCCTGAACGGTACATTTACACACTTCAGAAAGGACGACGGCACCATCGTGTCCATGAGCGAAGCACTTAAAAATGGCTATAGCGGAACGCCCAAGATGAGCGCTGGACGTGACCGTACCACACGCGCTAGTTGGGGGGCAAAAATGGAAGGTCAAACCTATGAAGATGCTTATGGTAATATTTTACAGTTAACACCAAAAGCAGATACTTATTCATCCTTTTTTCAAACAGAGAAACAGTTTGTCAACAATCTAAGTATAGATGGGGGCACTGACAAAGTAAACTATCGCTTTTCATTCGCCAACACAGATGTTAAAGGATATATTCCAACAAATACACTCAAAAGAAACAATTTTGGACTGCGCACCCAAGCCAAAATAACCGATAAATTTCATATTGACATCAAGGCGAACTATATTGCCCAAAAGGGACAAAACCGGCCTACGTTGGCCGATGCGGCAGACAATCCAGCGTATCTATTCATCAGCCAGCCCAGAAGCTTGGGCAATGATATCATGGCTCAGTATAAATGGACCCCACAGGAAATAAGCCGGCAGCTCGGATTTTCAGGATTAACAGAAGGACTGGAAAAAACATATGCCACCAATAGTTCTACCGCCAATCCATTTTGGACAATTCACGAAAACCATAATGAAGATCGTCGCGACCGCATAATAGGTTTGCTACGCCTGAGCTACGATTTTGCGTCATGGCTTAAAGTTACAGCGACCGGAGGGACGGATTTTTACACCGATCAACGGTTCCGTTACCGCCCTATTAATACCTACCAAAGTTTGAACCGAAAAGGAGATATCCGTGAAGAGGTTATCAGAGCTCGGGAAGACAATTTCGATATTCTCGCCGGCTCCAACTTTAAACTGACAGAAGACATTAAACTGAGTGCCAACCTGGGAGCAAGTCACCAAAGCCGTTACTTGCGCATGACCGGAAACTCGGGAAATCAATTTATTGTCCCAAATCTCTTTGTGATCAATAACACCACGACAAACACATATATATTTGACCTGATCGAATCTAAGATCAATTCGGCTTATCTATCGGGGCAATTCAGCTACAAGGATTAC
Organism: Sphingobacterium sp.; assembly: GCA_022712315.1. GTDB lineage: Bacteria > Bacteroidota > Bacteroidia > Sphingobacteriales > Sphingobacteriaceae > Sphingobacterium. The sequence continues at coordinate 34,951 of JALAGS010000128.1, forward strand.
TGGTTCATAGATTTCTCCGCACGCAACGATTGGTCTTCCACCCTGTCAAAAGAAAACAATTCATTCTTCTACCCTTCTGTAAGTTCTAGTTTGGTCTTATCGGACGCTTTCAAATGGCAATCAGATGCGCTGTCATTTGCAAAAATCAGAGCTTCCTGGGCACAGGCCGGAAGTTCTGGAAACCCATATCAGCTGACCGGGGCATATAGTCTAAACCAGTATACCCATGGCGGTGTTCCGATGGCTTCTTATACCGAAATTATTCCCGATCCAAATTTGAAAAACGAATTGACCACATCAATCGAGGCAGGAGCAGATCTGAGATTCCTAAAAAACAGACTTTCTTTCTCCTTTACCTACTATCAGGCCAAAACAAAGAATCAGATTCTGGACGTACCTATTGCTCCTTCCAGCCTCTATGTGAAAAATAGAATTAACGCAGGAGAGATCAGCAATAGAGGTATTGAGTTTGTATTGGGAGCAACACCAATTAAAACCGAATCGGGATTTGAATGGAATACGACATTCAACTACAACCGCAACCGGAATAAAGTTGAATCACTCTACCCGGGTGTAGAAAGCTTTTTATTGGCCACAGACCGTGGTATCAATGTAGTTGCTGAGGTAGGAAAACCATTTGGTCAACTGATCGGAACACAGTTTGCCTGGATCAAAGATGAGCAAGGAAATAGACTCATAGATCCAACAACAGGATTGCCGTTAAGAACGGCTGGCCGTGTAGAAACCGATCTTGGAAATGCACAGCCAGATTGGCTGGGTGGATTTTCCAATACACTTAAATACAAAGGTTTCAACCTTTATGCACTTGTCGATATCCGCCAGGGGGGTGTAATCTTTTCACAATCCAACCGTGAACAGATCATCTATGGTACCTCTCAAAAGACTTTAGAAGGACGCGATGGCACTTATGTCGCTAATGGAATGGTCGGGCAAAAAGACGGTGCCGGCAACTGGACAAGTACAGGAACGAAGAACACAAAACAAGTCAACGCGCAGGATTACTGGAATATGGTAGCCAGCGACAAAGAGGTGATGGTATCTGAAGAAATGATCAATGACATGAGCTACATCGCCATGCGCGAAATCAGCCTATCCTATTCATTTCCAAAAAAAATGATGCCGCACAAACTTGTCAACTCGCTTAAATTGGGTATCTATGGCAGGAACTTATTTTATTTTCAACGGAAAACAGATGGGTTTTCACCGGAAGCATCTGCTTTCAACGTAAACAATAGCTCTATCGGAATCGAGTCGACCTCACTTCCGATGATGCGCACATTTGGCATTAACCTTACTGTTGGCCTATAAAACCTCTATTATGAAAAAGAATTTATTTAAAAATACATTTATCTTCGGCCTTATTGCAGCAACTGGACTAGGTTCGTGTACAAAAGATTTTGAACGGATCAATACACCTCCAACATCAGTAACCTCGGTTGACCCTTCATTACTGATCGCCCGGATCCTCCGTGATGGCACCTTTCAGGAATCCGGAGAACTTCCCAACAATAAGTTCGGTTCCTGGATACAACATTGGGCCGGAGGGCCGGTAGTACCCGTATCGCGGTATTTTGAAGGCCCTGAAAATCTGATATGGTCCCAGCATTATACGTTGCTTCGCAATATTGTGCAGATCAAACAGGAATTGAGCGGTAAGGAGGATACGCCGGAAGGACGAAGTAAACTGGCAATAGCTGAACTTTATGAAGTATATCTTTATCAACGTCTCACGGACTTATTTGGCGATATCCCCTACTTCGAAGTGACAAAATCAAGCAAGGAAATCAATCGTACACCCAAGTTTGACAAACAACAAGAAATCTATCCAGCATTAGTTCAAAAGGTCGACGCAGCAATAGTAAAGTTAACCGGCGGGGATCTTTCTTATGGCACCTCGGATTTCTTTTACAAGGGCAGCATTGATAAATGGAAAAAATTTGGAAATTCCCTCAAACTAAAACTAGGTATGCGCATGCGCTACGCAAATCCCTCTCTAGCACAGAAAACGGTCACCGAAGCCATGACGTCAGCTATAGGTTTATTCTCCAGCAACAGTGACAATGCGGCAGTACCAACCTATAACGATGCTCAAGCTGAAAACCAAAACCCCATCCTGCGTCAAATGACTACAGGGAGTGCCGACCTGCGTTATTTGGCCAATACGTTGGTCGACAAGCTAAAAGAATACAATGACCCTAGACTTTCTCTCCTCGCCGAACCAGTTAATATCAATGGTACGTCAACTTATCAGGGTATTGGTGTCTCGTTGACAGACGATCAATTGTCACAGTTGATTCGTGCAAACTACTCAACGGCCAATAAATCAACTTGGTTTAGCCTGACCTTTGCACCGATTCCGAGTTATGCCTTTACGTATTCGGACATCTGTTTCTACAAAGCAGAAGCGGCGCTCCTAGGCTGGGGAGCGACAAGCACAGATGCCCAAACATTCTTTACGGAAGGGGTCAAAGCCGCACTGGCACTTCCGCCATACAACTTAACGACAATTCCTACAGCATACGAGCCTGTGTTGACTTTGAACGGTCTGACAGACGAACAGAAGATGGAGAAAATAGCCACACAGAAATGGATCCACCTCTTCGGAAGGGATATGGAAGCTTTTGCGGAATGGCGACGCACTGGATACCCAAGATTAACGCCTGGTCCCAATCCGGGTTCAACCAATGGACAAATCCCTCGTAGGGCTATTTATTCCAGTGAAGAAGCGGAGTTAAATGCCACAAACTTAAAAGAGGCCGCAGCACGTATGACAAATGGAGATTCGTTTCTATCAAAAGTTTGGTGGGACAAAAAGTAATGCGATACAAGAAAAAAGCCGTATCCCAGGATACGGCTTTTTATATGTTTCATAATGCCTGAAATACAAATGCACTTATTTTTAAACAGGCCTATGAAAGATGCTATGATTTTTTTATGTCAACTCCAGATCGTCAAGACTGATTGTCTCTTTTTTTAGTACTATGATCTCATCTTTCAATTTTTTCAAGTTTTCATTGACCAGCTCAATACTATCTTTCGGAAGAACAATTTCCTTATCATTATACTTAATCGACTGCGTGGTAACAAGCAATTCCAAGTCGTAATTTGCTAAGTTGATTCCTTTAACGGGATAGTTAGCAAACTCCCAAAGTTTAGGATAATCCTCTTTTTCCTGACTAAAGACGATGGTATTGACCCGCGACTCACCGGGCTGGAGCACACTATCAGATTCACCATAAACAGACTGCTCATTACTAATAATGGCTTGTGTAGAACGTTTTTTCAGAACATAGGAAAAACCCTGACTTCCTTTTAACGGTTGTTTCCCGACATACTTCATGCTGACAATGATTCTTGGAACGGGTTCACCAAAGAAATCTTCGAGATCCAGTTCAACAGGTTCCAATTGAAAGACAGCAAGTTCTTTTTTTACCAGTTCGAATTCAGTTTTATATTTTTGCAGACTATCAATCTCATTTTGAAGATGAGCTATCTTTCGTTCCTGTTGTTTTTGAAGGATATCATCAGCCAGATCTAACATGGCGCTATAAGATTTCCCATCGACCAGACCCATCGATATATGATTTATTGATTCTCCTGTATATTTCTCAGCCTCATTCATCTTGAGCCACATGGCTTCTGATAATGTCACCCGCAATGCTTTTTCCAATTTCTCTTTTTCTTTGTTATTGAGCTTGGCTTCCACTTTTTTACGAGAACTGTCAAAAGACACATCCTTTCCACTTAGTTTCTCGCCGCAAGAGATCAAAGAAAATGCAAAGAATAGTCCGACTAACGTGATTTTTATAATTTGTTTCATTTAAAAAATGCTGTTTTTAGATCAATTTGACTTTGTTACATTTTACATAACCCCAATCATATACAGCTAGTTATCCACTACACCACAGTAACTTTACAATTGACTCTTAGTAAGTTTATAAAATTATGTAAAAAACTTAATCTTAAAAATATATTTATTGACGACACTAGCTTATTAAGTCCAACGGACTCTGCTATTCATGGAAAAAGCCATATCTTACAATGTGGCTTCTATTTATATA
>JALAGS010000129.1 GCA_022712315.1 Sphingobacterium sp.
ATTTTATTATTTATATAATTATATACTATCCAAAACCATATGAAAAGAGTGGGGCAACTACTTTTACTTATTTTATTCTGTTTCTGCGGAATAGTTCATGCTCAATCCCGGATTGAAGGAAAAATCAGTGACGTAAAAGATCAGCTTAAGCTACATAATGCAACAATTATGCTGTTAACAGCCAAAGATTCCATTTTGACCAATTTTACCCGTTCGGATGAAAATGGTAAGTTCTCTATTGGGCGCCCTGATACTGGACAATATTTTATCATTGTCACCTATCCAAAGTATGGTGAATATTACGCGGAAATCTTGCCCGGCCAACATTACAATAACCTATCTATTGGAATGACCAGCAGCGCGACCTTGCTGGAGGAAGTGATTGTTATGGGACGGGTACCCATTAGTATCAAGGGTGATACGACGGAATATGATGCCGGAAGTTTTAAAGTGGAAAAAAATGCTAAAGTGGAGGATTTGTTAAAGGTTCTACCTGGGATTACAGTCGATGCTTCCGGTAAAATTACTGCACAAGGGAAAACAGTAAAGAAAATGCTGGTTGACGGAGAGGAGTTCTTTGGTGACGATCCAATTTTAGTAAGCCGGAATATTCGTTCTGACATGGTTGACAAAATTCAGGTTTATGAAAAGAAGTCTGATAAGGCTGAGAAAACTGGTATTGATGATGGTGAACGTACACAGACAATCAACGTGAAGCTCAAAGAGGAGGCTAGACGCGGAATATTTGGGAAGGTAGATGTTGGTGGAGGTAGTGATAAGTTCTACGCTGGACAGGGCTTTTTAAACTACTTTAATCAATCGTTTAAAGCTTCGGCTTATTTGATTGCAAGTAACACTGGGAAGAGCGGACTCAGTTATGATGAGGTGTCAAGTATGGGGGGAGATTACGATGGAGGTGATAATTTTAATGGCGAAGGAATTCCTAAATCCCTGAATACAGGATTTTTATACTCGGATAAAACGGCTAACAAAAAGCATGCTTGGCGGATAGATTATAAATATATCCGATCCGATGTAGATCTGGATCGAAGTGTGTTCACGCGCAATGCAGCACGCGATACGATATTAACAAGCAATAGTAGTACATTGGCGTCAAATCAAAACAGAAAGCATAATATTGGTTTGAAATACGAGTTTAAGGTCGATTCCATGTCGGATTTAACGGTTTGGGCAGGTGCAAACAAAAGACATGATAATAGTTCTTCGGAGACACAATCCACCACTGTCAATCAATTTGATCAAAAGATCAATGATAACCAGCGAAACTTTAAGAACGATTCCCGGTCAGAACAGTATAACGCCTCGGCGCTCTATGTAAGACGTTTTAAAAAGAAAGGCCGCTCGTTATCATTCAATTATTACACATCAGGGAATAAACAAGATGGTGAGCAAGATTTATTTTCTAAACTTACATTTTACAAAGAAGGGAATGCTGATAGGGATTCGATCCTCAATCAAAAGAAATTTGTGAAAAATAGCTCTTTTTCCACAGGTGGAGAATTTGCTTATTCCGAGCCGATTTCAAAAAAGATTATCCTCTCTTTCGAATATGGATTGAATTTCAACAGAAATAACAACGCAGTTCAGTCTTTCGATAAAAATCAGAATACAGGTAGTTTTGACAGACTGGATAGTTTGTATAGCAATGATTTCTTATACAAAACAACAAAAAACACCTATAATCTCGCAATTAATTATAAGCCTTTGGAGAAGCTCGTGGTTAATGTCTCGAATAAGTTTGAAAATAGCGATCTGTCGCAATTAAACCGTATGGAGAATTCAAAACTCTCCCGATCATTTTTTGTATATAATCCAGTGGTCGATGTCAATTATGAAATACAGAAAAATAAATCGATCAGTTTGAAGTATCAGGGTACAAATGGTTTGCCCTCTTTAAATCAGATTCAGCCATTACGGTCGAATTTGGACCCTCTGAATGAGTACTTAGGGAACGAAAATCTAAAGCCATCTTACACCAATAATTTGAACCTGAGCTTTAGAACCTATTCCATCTTAGAGGATAAGTTTATTGGGATCTTTCTAAGCGCTTCACGTACAAACAATGCGCTGGTACAAAATACGACAATTGATTCACTGGGTAAAACGACATTTGTATGGGGGAATTTAAATCACAAGAGCAACAATCAGATAAGCATCAGTCCAATGTATTACGGCAAGTTATCCAAAAGATTTCAATTGAGACATGGTGGCGGACCATCCGTATCTTTCAGCAACAATTATAACTATGTCAATACTGTTTTAGCGAACGCCAAGGTACAGCGTTATGGGGTTAATTATGGTCTACAGCGATCGACAACCAAAGGTTTGGACTTTGGTATTGAGTTATCCCCAGGCTATCTTATACAAGATAATTCCATTGGAGCCATGGAAGATAGTAAGGGATTTACGTTTTCATCTGAGGGAAATCTGAAGTACTTTTTGCCAGCTAAATTTATTGTGCGAGCAGATTTTAGCTATAGTTATCAGGCTCCTACGGCGGTGTACAGTAAAAAGTTTGAACGATTCGTATTAAGTCCGGCTTTGTCAAAAAAATTCCGAAAAGATGAAAAGCTGGAATTGACCTTTATGGTTAATGACCTCCTCAAACAGAATGTGGGTTTTGACAGAAGTCAAAATGGGACACTGCTGACTGAACGCCGATACAATACAATCAGCAGATATTATATGGTTAAGCTCACTTGGGAAATCAATAAAATGCTCGTAAAATCGAAATAAAATGAAAGATATCAAAAATTTACTCGTCCTATTGCTGGCCTTATTCTGGGGCGCCACAGCTTTTGGACAATATGCTTATTTTCCTACGCAAGGAACAATTACCTATGATAAGACCGTATTTCTCAAAAATCTGCTCAAGCGATATGCAACCTATGCGAAAGACGAAGATACACGTAATTCCATCAAAGAAATGATCGGTCAAGTTCCCGAAAATCAGGTGCTGAAAAAGAAACTGACCTTTTCCAATGATGAGGTGCTCTATGAGCATATTGCGGAAGAGTATTCGGATGTTGTTAGCGGCCTGATGCGTTCTGGAATTTTTGAGTCGGGGATAAGTGGCTATCAGAATCTGAAAAATAAGGCATTTAATTCTGTTTTTGAACTCGGGGGCGAGCGCGTTGTCGTATCCGATTCAACACTAAAGATCAAGTGGAAAATTACGAATGAATACCGTGAAATTGCGGGGTACCCATGCCGCCGGGCCAACGGACTTGTATTAGATTCCATCTATGCCGTCGCTTTTTATACGGACCAGATCCCTGTTTCAGGAGGCCCCTCAGCCTTTAATGGATTACCGGGAATGATCCTTGGCTTGGCCGTTCCTGAACTGCATTACAACATGTTTGCGACGAAGGTGGAATTGGGCGCTGTAAATCCTTCATCGGCAACGTTATTAAAGAAGAAAGATAAGCCCTTAACCAGGCAACAGGTTTATGATAAACTGAAAGCCTCTTTTGGGGATTATTTGGGGATAAAGATCTATAACTTAGTGATGGCTTGCACATTTCTGTAAGGATCAACAAAACCTTCATGATTTCGTAGACGTTGACAGTGATAAAAGCCGACTGAAGGTTTTTTATGGCCAATAACATCAGAGACTTTCAAAAAAAAAGGCCTTTCATATGAAAGGCCCTTTTTATGTTTACTCCGAAAAGACTATTTTCCGTCGTTTTTCTTAGCAGTAACTTCGTTACGAATTTCTTGTGCTAAGGTTTTGATCTCTTGTAATCCTTTACGTACACGTGTACCAGCTGCAGAATTACCATTGTTGAAGAACTTGTCTGCATCAGCTTCGATAGAAGCTACTAACTCTTTTAATTTTACGTAGTTTTCCATTTTTTTATAATTATAATTTTAGTTTTTATGGTTTTTCCTAAACACTCCTTAAATATACAAAAACGAATCAAATAGAAAATAAATTTCGTTTTTTTTTATCGAAAAAGCTTAAAAAAAACTATTCAACAATCTTAAGTTCGTCAATAATGTTGGTCGCACCTGCAAATTTATCGATGATAAATAATACATAACGGATGTCAACTGAAATTGTACGTTGTAGCTTATGGTCGAAGATTACATCGCCAGCCATCGCTTCAATGTTACCATCAAAAGCTAGGCCAATTAATTCTCCGTTGCCATTAATTACTGGTGAACCTGAGTTTCCGCCTGTTATGTCGTTGTCACTTAGGAAGTTTACTGGTAAATGTCCTTTTTTATCTGCATAACGGCCATAGTCCTTATTATTGTACAGATCCATCAAACGCTGTGGTAAATCGAATTCTTCGTCACCTTTTTTATACTTCGCTATGGTACCTTTTAAGGTCGTATAAAAGTTTCTGTCAGCGTCGTTACGAGGGTCTTGTGGTAAGCCTTTGATCGAACCATACGTTAAACGTAAAGTACTGTTCGCATCTGGATAGAATTTACCTTTTGGATTTGAAGCCAGTACTCCAGCAACATATTTACGGTAAGCGCCTTCAAATTTATCGTCTTGGGCTTTCCAGCTTGGATCTACTTGACGGTATCTGTTTAATAAAGCTGAAGAGAGCTTATACAATGGATCATTTGCTAAAATTTCAGCGTTAGGAGTTTCTAAGTAATTGTTCAGACGTTCAGCAGACGCAAAAATACTGTTCTTCACAGATTCTTTGACATAAGCAGTAAAGTCACCATTATTTTTAGCCGCCAATTCTGCAATATATGGTGCAATATTTCCCGCTTTTTTAGCGTAAAGATTCAATTCATCAATCAATACTTGCTCTTCCAACGGCATGTACATTTTTTCGTAACCTGCATCGATAGCAGATTTTAAGCGCGGAAGGATAGTACTTCTTCTAGCTTCATCTCCCGCTGCATATACCTCTAAACCCGATCCGATAGTGTAAGGCAAGGCTGCAATTGCACTGGAACGTAACATGCCCATTAAGTAGTTGTCATGTCGAGCTTTTTCGTTTGTAGCAGCGTAAAACTCATTGATTGTCTTGATGACATCACCATATTCTGCTTTGTTGGGACCTTTATTTGCCCATTTGTCAAATTTAGCTTCATCTTTTGCTTTGGACTCTGCAGTCTTATGTAATGTCAAAGCATCAATCATTCCTTGACGGTTTTTCCAATAATTAGCTACTTGAGAGTATTTAGAAGCGTAATTCAATTTTACCGCTTGGTCTTGATCCATAAATTTTTTCATGGCATCCATACCTGTTTTAGAAGCTTCTACCCAAGCTGGATAAGCGAATTTAACATTCTGATTGATTCCTCCAGAAGGCATCCAGCGATTGGTACGTCCTGGATAACCCAAGATCATTGCGAAATCTCCTTCTTGGACACCTTTTAAGCTGACAGGGAGAAAGTGTTTAGGTTTCAAAGGAACATTGTCTTGTGCATATTCCGCTGGATTACCATTTTTATCGGCGTAGACACGGAAAATCGAGAAATCGCCTGTGTGACGTGGCCATTCCCAGTTATCTGTATCACCGCCAAATTTTCCAATGCTATTTGGAGGTGTTCCTACCAAACGGACGTCATTGTAATCTTGGTATACAAAATAATAATACTCATTTCCTTGATAGAACGATTTTACTTCAACCACATACTTGCCATTTTCGCTGTTTTCCTGTTGGATTTTAGCAATTTCAGCAGCAATGATTTTTTTACGTTCATCTTCTGCCATTTTGTTGTTAACCAATCCTAAGATCCTTTTTGAAACATCGTCCATACGCACAAAAAAGCGAACCGACAACGATTTAGGTTTTAGTTCTTCATTTTTGGATTTGGCCCAGAAACCATTTGTTAAATGATCATTTTCTGGTGTAGAAAGTTCAGCAATAGCACCATATCCACAGTGATGGTTGGTGAATACCAAACCTTGATCAGAAACGATCTCAGCGGTACAGCCACCATTGAATTGTACGATTGCATCTTTTAAGCTAGAGTGGTTAATGCTGTAGATTTCTTCTGCACTTAAACGAAGTCCTTTTTTCTGCATATCTGACTCATTCAGACGCTTTAGATACATTAAAAACCACATTCCCTCATCGGCAAATGCGGCAAAGCTTGTTGTGATGAACAACAAACACATCCATAATTTTTTCATATCAACCTGTTAAAAAGTTTGTTTATACCGTACAAAAATGCTTTAATTCTCTTAAAAACCAAAATATTAGATTTTATAATGTGCTTTTTACCAATTTTTATGTCAATTAAAAGTAAATGTGTACCGTATTGGTTGTCAAGGAAAGTCAAATGGACTCTTTTCCTTATCTTTGTCGGATGCAGCAATCATTTGAAAATTTTAAATTCAATAAACAGATCTTAAATGCGATAGCGGAGGCGGGGTATGAACAGCCGACAGAGATCCAAGAAAAGGCTATTACTCCAATATTGGCCGGGCAGGATGTGATGGGAATCGCTCAGACTGGAACTGGAAAAACGGCGGCATTTGTGTTGCCCATGCTGATGAAGCTAAAGTATGCTCAGGGTAATGATGCGCGTGCTTTGATTTTGACACCTACGAGAGAACTGGCCATGCAGATCGAAGAAAATATTCAACTGTTTTCTACCTATCTTGATTTGCGTTCAGTGGTACTCTACGGTGGACTTGGCCCAAAAACTCAAATAGAGACGCTCGAGAAGGGGGTGGATATTATCGTTGCAACACCAGGTAGATTCTTGGACCTGTACCTGGAAGGGCATATCGTCGTCAAATCACTCAAATTTTTGGTCTTGGATGAAGCTGATAAGATGATGGACATGGGTTTTATCAGTAAGATCCACCGCGTATTGGAGATTGTGCCTAGAAAACGTCAAAACCTATTGTTCTCGGCAACAATGAGCGAACTCGTTCGCAAAATTGCAGGTGATTTCTTAGCATTTCCGACGGTTATTGAGGTATCAGAACAGGCCACACCCGCAAAAACAGTTAGTCAGGCACTGTATTTTGTACCGAATCAAAAGACAAAGTTGAATTTACTGCAGCATCTCCTGAAAGATGATGAAGCTTTTAGCAGATTGATTGTTTTCTGCAAAACAAAACAAGTTGCCGACAATGTATTCCATTTTTTAGAACGTAAATATGGCAAAGACGAGGTTCGCGTCATTCACGCTAATAAAGGCCAGAATACACGTATAAACTCGATCAATGCATTCAAGGAAGGTAATATCCGTATTTTGGTTGCAACGGATGTTGCGGCACGGGGACTTGATGTTTCTAATGTGAGTCATGTGATTAACTTTGAGGTACCTATCGTTATCGAGGACTATGTACATCGTATTGGACGTACTGGACGTGCTTTCAATGAGGGGGATGCGATTACATTCTGTAATGAGGCCGAAAAGTATTACGTACGTAAAATAGAGAAACTGATTAAACAAAGCATACCTGTTCATACCATTCCAGAAGATGTTTTTGTTGAGAAAACGCCTTTTCAGGAAAAACAGGATATTGCACGTGAGATTGACAATCAAAAACGAAAAGACAATCCCGATTACCAAGGCGCCTTCCATGAGAAAAAATACGTTATCAAACAGAAAGAGGTACGTGAGGCGCAGCGTGCTTCGGGATTTAAACCGAAAGCAAAAAGCAAGAGTAAATCTGGTGGAGCGAAATCAGGAGGAACAAACCGCAATTTTAAAAAACGTTAATTTATTGTGCGCTTTACACCTCTAAATATCGCTAGTGCGTGCCTTGTGGCTTGGTTTGTGATGGAAAACCCCAATGATGAAAAGGCACTCTTTACTTGGGGTGCATTTATCCTATTGTTGCTGATATTGACAGTTGTTGATATTGCATTTAGGGTCTTTGTAAAGCAAAATAAAAAAATGTGGTTATTGCAATTAGCATTTTTGGTGGTCGTTTGTGTTACCAGTTTAATTGTCAAAGTAGCTTTTGCGTAAGAGGTCAATAAGGATAAAAGACAAGCTATGTTATGAATCTATGGTAAATAAAACCTGTTTCAAAAAATACATTGCTCAATAATATAAATAGCTCAATAATATTAAAATGAAAAAAGCTGAAATAAAATTACAGGTGGAGTTAGATGAAAACAACGTACCTGAAAATATCATGTGGTCATCAACAGATGGGAATAATGCAGAGGAATTACCAGCGAAAGCTATGTTTTTAGCTTTATGGGATTCACATTATAAGAATTCAATGCGTATTGACCTTTGGACAAAAGATATGCCTTATGATGAGATGAAGCGTTTTTTCTATGAAACGCTCCAAACATTGGGCGATTCTTTTATCCGTTCTTCTGGGGGGGATCCAATGGCGGAAAAAGTTATTGGCGACTTGCGCGACTACTGTGCGCATTTTGCAGATAAGATGGAAGTTTTAATGCCACAACAATAGTTTATAACGCTTAACAAAATTTGACTATGCAATACTTCTTGGTAAAGTCTGAACCATTTAAATATAGTTGGGAACAATTTAACAAAGATGGACGTACATTTTGGGATGGCGTTCGCAATTATCAAGCTAGGAATAATATTAAAGCTATGAAAGAAGGAGATTTAGTCCTATTCTACCATAGCAATGAAGGGAAAGAAGTCGTAGGTGTAGCCAAAGTCGTCAAGGAATTTTATCAGGATCCGACAACGGATGATGAACGTTGGGTCGTTGTTGATCTGGCGCCTGTAGAGACACTGAAGAAACCTGTTACCTTGGAAACCATTAAGGCAGACGAGCAATTACAGGATATCGCTTTGGTCAGGCAAGGGCGTTTGTCTGTTATGCCGCTGAAACCAGAAGAGTTTGATCGAATTTTAGCACTTGGGAACGTCTAAGTTGCCTCGGATAAAATAAAGCCTCTAAGATAGGTCGTGTAATCAAAAAAGGGAAAACAAGCTGTTTTCCTTTTTTTGATCTGTATGTAGGCGATTAAAATACAGTATTAGTTCTTTTGGCTAAAAAGGCTGACCAATGCTTTCAATTTTTTTGCATTTTCAGGCTTCAGCTTCCCGGCAAGAATAAGACGCAGTTCTCTTCGTTGCAATGCATCCTCGTATGCCTTGTGTTCTGAATCAGTTTCCGGAATTAAAATTGGCACAGCTTTGGGGTTGTTATCTGCGTCAACGGCAACAAAGGTATAATAAGCCTCGTTGGTTTTTACGCGGGTGCCTTCCGGCAAATTGGACGCAAAAATTTCCATGCGTACCTCTAAAGAGCTATTAAAAGCACGCGTTACTTGCGCCTGAATGGTAACGACCTCACCCAGTTTAATGGAACGTTTAAAAGATACGTTATCAACAGATACTGTCACAACGACATTGCTACAGTGTTTTTGTGCAGCAATGGCCGAACAGATATCCATCCAATATAATAAACGGCCACCCATCAAATTCCCAAATGTATTGGTATCATTGGGTAATACCAATTCGTTCATCTCTGTGTATGACTCTCTAGCAAATTTCTCCATCATATCATTATTTGTCATTATCGTCCAAAGGTTTTGAATTGTTGATCTATGATTGCCAGCGAATCGATAAATGATGTCGGAACATAGCCCAGTTCAGCCTTAGATTTTGTCAGATCAAAACCTGTATGACGTGGTCTGTTTTCCGCCTGTCCAATGCTTGCTGCACTGATCTCTGAAATCAATCCCTTATCTAGCTTCCAGTAGTCGGCAATTTTATAAACAGCCTCGCTGATTGACATCAGTTCAGAACCTGAAATATGAAATATTCCTTCCGCCTTCCGATCAATAGCTAGTTGGCAGGCATAGGCCAAATCATCCACAAAGGTAGGCATTCTCCATTGGTCATTGACTACTTTTATCGGTTCATTTTTTGACAGTTTGCTTTTCGCCCATAATACAAGGTTGGAACGGTTTGGATCAGCATTTATTCCGTAGACCAATATGGTACGTAAGATCGCATAATGACAGTTGGATTGCACAAGCACTTGTTCAGAAGCATACTTACTCTTCCCGTATTCACTTTGTGGATTAGGCAGATCGGTTTCAGCATAAGGTGCATTTTTTTTGCCGTCAAATACAAAATCCGTGGAGAGGTGGATCAGTTGGGTCTGATGTGCTGTACAATAATATGCCAAATATTCTACAAGGTCGACATTCAGTAATTGACAAGCCGCCTTATCTGCTTCACAAGCCTCTACACTCGTCACGGCTGCTGTATGTACGATGGCGTCAAAAGTGTGTGCAGCTAAAAAATCTGTCAGCTTTGTCCGGTCCGTTAGGTCTACCTGAAAGAATGCATAATCCACTTGATTCGGGTTTCGATTTGGCCCTTTTGAAATGGCAATGACATCATATAGCTCATTTTTAGCAAGTAAATCGACGACTTTTTGACCGAGGAATCCGTTGGACCCTGTCACTAGAACTTTTTTCATCAACAATAATTAAATTATTAGTTGAGCACCTGTTTACTAGGCTGCTTTAGCCGTATTCAGGTGCTCTGTTTATTTATTCAGTTTTGCCTATTGGCTTTCCTATCAGCCCTATGGCATTGAAGAGGAGTCTTTTTTAGTTGGTCCAGATAAAGTCCATCTTGCTGGATTGTTTCATGATATTTTCAACGACCGTTTTTTCGAGATCTAGAATAGATTTCAAAGCGTTGTAATCAATTTTATCGGCATCATCCGTTGGCATATGGTAGTCTGGGTGTCCGCCAGTGTGGAAAAATAACACCGGTATATTTTTCTTGTAGAATGAAGTCTGGTCAGAACCACCATTGCCATCCTTGCTAAGATTAAATTTTATAGGCGCTTGAACATCTTTGAATATAGTAGGCCATTGGCTACTTGTTCCATAACCGATGACAGCAAGGCCATTGCTAGGATTGTAGCGGCCGATCATATCCATATTGAGCATGGCTGTGATCTTTTCTAAGGGTAGGGTAGGATGTTCTGTGAAATATTTGGAACCAACTAAGCCAAGTTCTTCTGCCCCGAAAGCAATAAACAGTAAGTTGTAGGGTTCTTTTTCATTGTTGCTGCTGAAGTAACGTGCGAGTTCTAATAAGCCCGCAGTGCCCGAGGCATTGTCGTCGGCTCCGTTATGGATTTTGCCTACTCCTAAAGAATCTTTAGAGCTTCCTTGACGACCAGTGCCCAAATGATCGTAATGCGCGCCGATAACAACTGTCAAGTCTGCACCGTTGTCAATAAACCCAATGATATTATCCGCATTGCGAATGCTGTCTGCGACTTTTACTTTCCATACTTTGGCTTTGAAGGATTGGCGGTACCCTTTTTCGCCTTTAGGTTCAAGTTTATATTTTTTAAATTCCTTTTCAATGTAATCTGCTGCTTTAAATACTTCCTTGCTGCCTGTTCCTCGCCCTTGCATTTTGTCGTCAGCAAGGTAATAGATATGTTTCTTTAAGTTGGAAACTTCGATCTGCTGTGCCTGTGCTACCTGGATTCCTAATAGGCAGCAAAATGTCAGAAGTAAACTTATGTTTTTCATGTTGATATTTGGTATTTAGATATGCGTATTGAGATTGTGGTTATACAAGCGTTCGGCTTACAAAGAGTCTTCATTTTTTAATTATCTTCGATGAAACTCTGCAGCCCGGTTTTACCTTTTAATCTTTATTCTTTGCTTTGTAGCCTCTATAGTTTTTTTACTTTTATTTTGAAATGTCTTAAAAAAATAAAAGCCTTGAGATTAACAAGGCTTTTAGGTAATATTTCGTTAATCTTCAACGATTTCACTGTGGATGCTGGATTTTTCTTCCTTTTCTGTTTTAAAATATCTCTTTTGAAATAAGAGGATCAAAACCACACCGACCGAGATGGCCGAGTCTGCAATGTTGAATACAGGCCGGAAGAATAGAAACTCTTCACCGCCCCAGAATGGAACCCAAGAAGGGAAATTTCCTTGAATTAATGGGAAATAAAGCATATCAACCACTTTCCCGTGTAGGAAGGAAGAATAACCTCCGCCAGCTGGAAATAAAGTCGCCTTATCATACCATGTACTATCACTAAAGATTACACCGTAAAAAGCGGAATCAATGATGTTTCCTAGGGCACCAGCAAGAATCAAGGCAACATTTAAGATGAAACCGCGGTTATACTTATTTTTGATCATGTAGTGCAGGCCATATCCAATACCGGCTACAGCTAGAATACGAAATACGGTCAAGAACAATTTTCCATAATCACCGCCAAATTCCATACCGTAAGCCATTCCATTATTTTCAATAAAATGAATCTGGAAAAATTTACCCAAGATATGGTGGCTTTGTCCAATTGTCATCGTGAGTTTAACCCATATCTTTGACAACTGGTCTATTAAAAGTATTGCGACAATAAGCGCAATTGGTTTAGTATAACCCTTCATTGTGTTATAAAAATGGTCTTTGCCTAAGCAAAGACCATATATTTAATGCCTAAAATTAATATTGTTTGTTTTTCGCTTCGATGCTCAAAGTTGTATGTGGAACAGCTTTCAAGCGTTCTTTTTGAATCAGTTTTCCTGTTTCTCTACAGATACCATACGTTTTGTTCTCGATGCGCACCAACGCTGCTTCCAGGTTGTCGATAAACTTCTTTTGACGGGCAGCCAATTGGTTTGTTTGCTCCTTTTCCAAAGTAGCTGAACCATCTTCCAATGTCTTGTATGTTCCAGCAGTATCGTCTGTACCGTTAGCATTGCTGTTGTTTAGCGTTGCGGTCAACGAGGAAAGCTCTTCTTTTGCTATTCTAAGCTTGTCCAAGATAATATCTTTAAATTCTTGTAATTCTGAATCGCTATAGCGTGTTTTCTCGTTGTTGTTTGCCATAATTTAAATTTTTTGGATTAATGCCTTAAGTTCTTTGCCATCGATCTCGATGGTCTCTCCTTCAGTTAGTGAATCTTCAAATACCAATGAATCGGCCAGAATTTCGGTGCAAATATACGATAAATTTTCGTTGGCAGCATTGACCACTTCTGAAGCAGCTGTTAACTTTACGTTAATTCTATCAGTGACTTCTAACCCTTTATCCTTCCTTAGATTTTGTAGGCGGTTGATCAATTCTCTTGACAAACCTTCTTTTTTCAATTCTTCGGTGATATGTACATCTAATGCTACGGTCAATTTACCTAGATTCGCTACCTGCCATCCCTCAACGTCTTCCGCTATAATTTCTACATCGCTCAGTAAAATCGTATATGGCGTACCTGCTAGGGCCAATTCGCCTGTTGATTCCAAAGTGCTAATTTGATCTATAGTCAGCGATTGGATAGACGAAGAAACTAACTTCATATCCTTACCAACTTTCGCGCCAAGAGCTTTAAAATTTGGTTTTATTTTTTTCTTAATAATACCTGTGGTGTCCGTGATGAACTCGATATCTTTGATATTGGTCTCAGAAAGTATCAGATCTTTTACTTTTTCTACCTTCTCTTGGAAAGCACTATCAAGTACTGGAACCAAAATTTTGTTTAATGGTTGACGTACATTGATGGAAGTTTTCTTCCGTAAGGAAAGCGTCAGCGACGAAATATCCTGTGCCAAAGCCATACGTTCTTCTAGATCTTTATCGACTAGCTTTTCATTATACACTGGGAAATTTGCCAGGTGAACAGATTCAACTTGTTCCTTGTTGGTGGCTGTATTCAAATCCAGGAATAGTCTGTCCGAGAAGAATGGTGATATCGGAGACATTAATTTCGCAATCGCATCAAGACATGTGTAGAGTGTTTGATAAGCCGAAATCTTATCTTCAGTGTAATCCCCTTTCCAGAAGCGACGACGGCACAAACGGACGTACCAGTTGCTGAGATGTTCATCAACGAAGTTTTGGATAGCACGTGCTGCTTTTGTAGGCTCGTAATCGGCCAGGTATTCGTCTACTTCTTTGGTCAACGAATTTAACAAGGAGATAATCCAACGGTCAATTTCAGGACGTTTTTCTAAAGCTATATCGGGTTCTGCGTAGGAGAACTTATCGATATTGGCATAAAGGGCGAAAAACGCGTATGTATTATATAAAGTACCGAAGAATTTACGACGGACTTCATCCAGTCCTTCCATATTGAATTTAAGATTGTCCCAAGGCGCAGCATTGCTGATCATGTACCAGCGGGTCGCGTCGGCACTGTATTGATCGATTGTCGAAAATGGATCAACACCATTGCCTAAGCGTTTGGACATCTTGTTGCCATTTTTATCCAATACTAAGCCGTTGGAAACCACATTTTTGAAGGAAACCGATTTGTACATCATCGTCGAAATCGCATGCAAGGTAAAGAACCAGCCGCGCGTTTGATCAACTCCTTCAGCAATAAAGTCTGCCGGGTATGCATGATCGAATCCCGCTTTAAAAGGGAACTTTTCCCCTTTGGCTAATTTTTCGTGATCCAAACCCCATTGTGCATAAGGCATTGCACCCGAATCAAACCAAACGTCGATCAAGTCAGGTTCGCGGAACAACTTTTGTCCGGCATCAGATACGAGCACAATATCATCTACATAAGGACGATGAAGATCCAATTGCTCGGTGTCGAACTTATCTAAGTAAGCTTTATTTTTTGCTTTTTCATCGTCAGACAAAACGTCTGAGGTCAAAGAAGCTTCTAATAGAGATTTCAATTCAGGTAAAGAACCTATACAAACCTCTTCATTTTCGTCTTCTGAGCGCCAGATAGGAAGCGGGGTACCCCAGTAACGCGAGCGTGAGAGGTTCCAGTCTACCAAGTTTTCCAGCCAGTTGCCAAAACGTCCTGTACCAGTTGCTTCAGGTTTCCAGTTGATGGTCTTATTTAATGCAACCAAATCTTCCTTCACTGCGGTTGTACGGATAAACCAGCTATCTAATGGATAGTATAAAACAGGTTTGTCTGTACGCCAACAGTGTGGATAGGTGTGCTCGTACTTTTTGACATCGAAGGCTTTATTGTCCTCTTTTAGTTTGATCGAGATCAATACATCCGTAGGTTTAAAATCTTCTTTTGAACGTTCCTCTGCACTGTAATATTCCTCTTTGACAAATCTTCCGGCAAAATCTGTGATTTCACTTACAAAACGGCCAGTACGGTCAACAGTAGGAACTTCTTTTCCATTTTCATCTTTTACCAAGATACCCGGTACCCCATGTTCTTTTGCTACACGAAAGTCATCCGCACCATAAGTAGGAGCCGCGTGAACAATACCAGTACCATCTTCGGTCGTGACAAAATCACCAGGGATAACGCGGAAGGCATTTTCTTGTAAGTCCTCGTTGGTGATATAAGGCAACAATTGTTCATAGCGCAAGCCAACAAGTTCCTCACCCACAAATTCTGCTGCAAGTTCCCAAGGGATTACTTTATCGCCCAATTTATAGTCTTGGAAAGATGCGTTTTCTCCTTCTGCTTTAAAATGCTTGCTGATCAGATCTTTTGCCAATACGACAGATACAGGAGATCCCGTATATTTATTGAAAGTCCTGATCTTAACATAATTTATTTTCTTGCCTACAACCAATGCTGTGTTGGACGGTAAAGTCCAAGGTGTGGTCGTCCAGGCAATAAAAGCAACATCTTCCGCTTCATCGTCAACTAGTTTTTCTATCGCTGGATGAAGCTGGCTTTTGATGAGTCTAAATTCGGCAACGATGGTCGTATCCTTCACATCTTTGTATGTACCCGGTTGATTAAGTTCATGTGAACTCAATCCTGTACCTGCAGCCGGAGAGTATGGCTGTATCGTGTAACCTTTATACAAAAGACCTTTTTTATAAAGTTCTTTTAATAAATACCATAGGGTCTCGATGTATTCATTCTTATAGGTAATGTAAGGATGTTCGAGGTCGACCCAATAGCCCATTTTTGTGGTTAGGTCATTCCAGACATCGGTATATTTCATCACCTCCTTACGGCAGGCGTCATTATATTGTTCTACAGTGATCTTTTTACCGATATCCTCTTTTGTAATTCCAAGAGCTTTTTCGACAGCAAGTTCAATGGGTAGGCCATGGGTATCCCAGCCACCTTTTCGTTTCACTTGGTAGCCTTTCAAAGTCTTGTAACGACAGAAAATATCCTTAATCGTACGGGCCATCACGTGGTGGATCCCAGGCATTCCATTTGCAGAAGGCGGGCCTTCAAAAAATGTATAGGTCTTGCTTTCAGGACGATTATTGATACTTTTTTCGAATATTTTTTCCTGTTCCCAACGGGTCAAAATCTCTTTACCTATCTCGGGTAAATTTAACTGCTTATATTCTTTGTACATCAGACTGTTGTATGCTTCTTTTCTAAAGGTCGCTAATTTAGTGATTTATGATGGAAAATGAAAGAGGGCTTTGTTGTCCTAGTATCATTAAATGGAGATCAGATCCTTTGAAATCTTTCCTTGCGTATATTACTGGAATTAGCGGTATGGCTACTACGAAAAAGGGACTGCCATTAGGCAGTCCCTTTGTTATTTCATTCGTGTTGAGATTCGATTAAGCTGAAAAACTGCTGCCGCATCCGCAGGTGCTTGTTGCATTGGGATTATTGAATGTGAAGCCCCTTGCGTCGAGTCCCGACTTGAAGTCAATTTCCATACCGGCAAGATATAGGCCATGCGCTTTGTTCATAAAGATGCGAATTCCCTGAATTTCGTATTCGTTATCACCATCCTTTTTTTGATCAAAGCCCAGGATATAACTCATACCGGAACAACCGCCGCCTTCGACACCGACACGCAAACCAAAATCATCAGAGATTTCTTGTTGATCCTTTAGTTTATTTAGTTCCTTGATTGCTCCTTCTGTTAAAGAAACAGGAGCAACTGCTGTATGTTCTGTACTCATTGTAATAGTGTTTTAGCCAATCCAATACAAAAATACATTTTTTTAGTGGCAAATCGCTTGACCTGGATTTTTTGACATTTTCGAAACATTAAATTTTTCGTGTGCTTATTTGGCCTGTCATACCGTAAAATGTTCCTTGCCTAATTAGGTAATTTGCATAAATAAGGCTGTTTCGCTAAGAACATTTAATAAAATATGGCTTTTTGTCGATATTCTTTATGGAATATGCTATCTTTGAGGCATTAAAATAAACTACAAAATTTACTTTACAACATTTAAAAACAATGGAAAGAGATCAAGCCATTTTTAATTTAATAGCTGATGAGCTTAAACGCCAAGAAGAAGGTATTGAATTAATTGCTTCAGAAAACTTTGTTTCAAAACAAGTGATGGAAGCTGCTGGTTCAGTGTTGACAAATAAATATGCAGAAGGCCTCCCAGGAAAACGTTACTATGGAGGTTGTGAAGTTGTGGATGAGATTGAAACCATCGCAATTGATCGTGCAAAACAATTATTTGGCGCAGAATGGGTAAATGTTCAGCCTCACTCTGGTGCACAAGCAAATGCAGCTGTTTTTTTGGCGACAATCAAACCTGGAGATAAAATTTTAGGTCTTGATTTATCTCATGGTGGTCACTTGACACACGGATCACCAGCTAACTTATCTGGTAAGATCTATCAACCATTATTTTATGGTGTAAAAGAAGATACTGGTCTAATTGACTACGAGCAACTGGAAGAAACAGCGCTTCGTGAAAAGCCAAAGATGATCATCTGTGGTGCTTCTGCTTATTCTCGTGATTGGGATTATGCTCGTATTCGTAAAGTTGCTGACGAAATTGGTGCTATCGTGATGGCTGATATTTCTCACCCTGCGGGTTTAATCGCGCGTGGTTTATTGAATGATCCACTTCCACATTGCCATATCGTTACTACAACGACGCACAAAACGCTTCGTGGCCCACGTGGGGGTATGATCATGGTCGGTAAAGATTTTGAAAATCCTTGGGGTATCAAAACACCTAAGGGTGAAATCCGTACAATTACGCAATTATTGGATCTGGCTGTATTCCCAGGTACACAAGGTGGTCCTTTGGAGCATACAATCGCAGCGAAAGCGATCGCGTATGGTGAGGCCTTATCTGATGATTATATGGAATATATCGTTCAGGTGAAGAAAAATGCAGCTGCGTTGGCACAATTCTTTGTAGAAAGAGATTACAAGATCATCTCTGGTGGTACAGACAATCACCTGATGTTGGTGGATCTTCGCAACAAAGATATTTCCGGTAAAGAAGCGGAAGCTGTATTGGGCAAAGCAGGTATTACAACAAATAAAAACATGGTTCCATTTGATACACGTTCTCCTTTTGTCACTTCAGGTGTGCGTTTCGGTACAGCTGCTATTACAACACGTGGTATTAAAGAAAATGAAATTGTACAAATCGGCGAATTGATCGATGAGGCATTGAAAAATGCGTCTAATGATGCCCAATTGGATTTGATCCATGGTAAAGTAAGAGCAATGATGGCTGAGTTCCCATTGTATAAATAAGACATTCCCTGTAGGAATATAAAGCGGAATTACCGACAAGGTGATTCCGCTTTTTTTATTTCTTTTCTTAAAGCTATTATCAACGTAACGTTTACGGTATAAGTACCTACCAACTCAACTTATCATAGGAATTTTATAATTACCTGAATCGTACTTTAAACGGTTCTTATAGGGATTCATCCGAATGAGGTCCCCATTAGCTCCCTGTAAAGTTTGGGTTATATAATATCCCATTATCTTGTTGTGCTTCTCGTGTATTGCTGTTGTTTCTAGCTTGTTTGGTGGTATTGGAGAAATTGCCTTAAGAGCGTCGTTTTGGAAATGTGAAGAGGAAAACTTATTTTTAAATGTTAAAAAATCTTAAAA
>JALAGS010000130.1 GCA_022712315.1 Sphingobacterium sp.
GAGCAATACAATACTGAAAACGAGGAACAATAAAATGAAAATCGGATAATACCGTTTATTATACACCCAGTTCCAAATTTTAAGTTCCCGGCTAAAAAAAATTCCCAATAGTCCCGAAAGATACCCTATAATGCAGCCACTAACGACGTCCAATGGATAATGTGCCCCCAGAGCCACCCGAGATAACGCCAGCATGAATCCTATCCATGTTAACCCCAAAAACCATACTATTTTATAATATACTCTTTGAGGCATAAAAGCGTACATGATAACGGTCAGCGTTGTAAATATAGTAATGGAATGGCCAGAAGGTAAACTATTATGGCCCAAAAGGATCTTACCCGTGATCAGAAAACTAGTAGGATTAAATACAGCGGCTGGCCGCGGCACGGCAAATATTACTTTTAAGAGGATAGAAAAGAACGCAGAAATAAAAGATGCTGATAGTAATGCTTCCCATAATTTAGGCCCATATACAACAAAAACACTCAAAAGTGACAGACCAATTAAGCAATCTCCAAACTGTGTAAAGTTGGATTCAAGAATGGGATATTGTCCTAAATAAGCGTTTATAGCGAAAAAGCTTCTTTTCTGAATTGTTGTATAGCCATATACATTTAAAGCGTCATTGAAATATAGGAATACTATAATTATAATGAGCAGAAATAAAGGCATAAAGAATAGCGATTTTCTAAGCCTAGCATAATTATCGATTATCGTCGCATTGATATCCATCTTGCACTCGTCTTTTTAATCGAGTAAAGAACGGACTGAATTCTGTAGAAATTTAGAATTTACATTTACTGTCAGCGCAATCTTTTTTTAATTCTCTGTTTATCAATATTCGGAATCAAATACTAAAAAGATTGTCCTGTTTAAGCTTCATGAAAGAGTTCGGGATACGGTGTACAAAGACATAACAGATTTACAGCCCTTGAATTATGAATAAGGGTGCTGCCAGGGGCTTCGATACGGCCTTCTCAATAACTGAGTTGCCTCAGGGTCATCGACACATATTTTCTGTTCAGGGTCAAATACCAAAGGACGATTCAGTTTCATCGATAAATTAGCCAAAATACAGCTTGCAGTAGAAATATAGCCCTCTTCAATATCCGCTACTGGAAGATGGTTATTTTCAATTGCCGATAAAAGATCAAGCATGTGCTGTCTAGTTGCTGGAGCTGTATGCAACTCTATGCGATGCTCCTTCAGATCTCCAGGAAACTTCTCTTTTTCTAAAATAACATCCTGTTTAATATGCTCGCCTTCTCCTATCGGAATAAATTCATATTTCATCACACTTCCCTTTAAAGTGCCCTTGTCGCCGTAGATAATGAACGCCCAAGGATATTCGGGATCTGCTGCAGTCCCCCAGGTTCTATGCTGCCATATACAATTGAGATCCTCGTATTCAAATACCGCAGTCTGGGTATCAGCAATTGTCGATTTTCCTTCCTTTTGAACATATATACCACCTGTCGCAGTCACCTTTCTTGGCCATTTAAGTTGCAAAAGCCAACGCACTGTGTCAAACATATGCATTCCCATATCGCCGGTTATTCCATTGCCATAAGCCATGAAAGTTCGCCACCAGCCACCATGTGGTAAGCCATCATAGGGACGCAGCGGAGCTGGACCGGTCCACATCTCGTAATCTAAAAAACTAGGCACTTCCTGAATAGCAGGACTACCATTCTTTCTCATATGATAATAACAGCACATCTCCACATGTGAGATTTTCCCAAGCAGACCTTCATCAATCACCCGCTTTTTCGCATCGATAAGGTGAGCAGTGCTTCTCCTTTGTGTTCCTACCTGTACTTTCTTATTGTATTTTCTTGCCGCACGCCATATTGCATCGCCCTCCAGTACATCTACACTAATGGGCTTTTGCAGGTAAAGGTGTGCACCTGAAGACATGGCGTCGATAGCTTGTCTTGCATGCCAATGATCGGGTGTTCCTATCAGAATGAGATCGAATTTGTGATTAGCAAGCATTTCCCTATAATCATTATAAAGTTTTGGAACTTTTCCCGAAACTTGCCGCTCACTAATTAACTGTCCCGCTTCCCGCAAATGATTGCTGTCGACGTCACATACTGCAACGACATCGACATCCCGTACCTGGATTAAGCGGAATAAATCGCTTTTGCCATACCACCCTGCCCCAATCAGTCCAACACGGAATTTTTTAATAGTATCCCTAAACGAAAGTGCCTTAACTTGCAATGCTGACAGTGTTAAAATCGCACCTGCTCCTTGAATAAACTTTCTACGGTTTAAATTGAAAGTAGTCATAATCCATTGGTTTATTGCCTAATATAAGAAAAATGGGCGATAAACGATAAAAGTAACGTGAGACTATGCGCCAGAGATCATATTTATACCAAAATACCGTAAATTCATATTTACTAAACAACGAGGAGATGAAAAGAACAGCAGTACTCTTGAAAGTAATATTATTTTACTTGGCTTCCCTGGTGATATTTGCATTTTCCGCAGGCGTAACCAAACAGACAATCTTCCCAGATCTCTTTTCATTAAGCATCGCTACGCTCCTCAGTTTCGGCCTAGTTTGCCTATTTAAGGCTTGGGATAAAATTAACTTTTCTCAAATCGGGTTGGGATTCAATCATAAAAGTATGCTAAATTTTGGTTTGGGACTTTGTGTGGGTATCTGCATGGTGGGTATCATGGTAATAATTTTGACGAATTTTGCAGCAGTATCTTTCCAAAAATCGGTTTCTTTTGACACTAAAATATGGGCAACTGTTATTCCGCTATACTTTTTCGTTGCCTGCCGTGAAGAATTAGTTTTTAGAACTTATTTCTTATGGCGTTTAAAAGATGGATTTGGGACTATTGCAAGTTTATCTATCATGGTTGTATTTTTTATTTTAGAGCACTTGTTTACAGGTTCAACGTTAAAAACAGCAATTCTTGGCTCAGGACTTGGAGCCATACTTTTTGGTTTTGCGACACTAAGAACCCGTAATATTGCGCTATCCATAGGCCTTCATTTCGGTTGGAATCTCACGCATTGGCTCTTTGGATTTAAGGGGAATACCGGTTTATTTATTGAAACCGTGGCAAAAGATACCGAATATCATAGTGAAAATATCGCATTTGTGGCCTATACAATTGCTATGCTTTTGGGATTGTTGACTGTTGCTATCCTATTAAAAAAAATACAACCACCAAATTCACCTATCACATGAAGTAAATTGTAGATTACACGCTACAATCATCAGATTTACTGCAAGTTCTCTCGATAAAGGCACGGCTTTTGTAAACTACTAAGAAAAAAGAGAATTATGAGAAGAACACCTTACACCACTTCTGTTATTGTATTACTCATCTTGTGCGTGATTGTACTGATGACCACCTGTGCGAGAATTGTCTAAATTATAATTCAGTTTGGACATACATCAAAATCAGCCATTAACGCAATGGTCTATTCACACATAAGTGCAAGAATCTATAAAAAATAAATCCTTATTCTTTTGCCATGTTTTTCATTGAGCAAGCACTTAAGTTTTGCTGAATTTCCAAATTTCGGCCAAGATAGATTTCCAGTTTTATCATTACTATTTTCGGGTAACAGTAAAAAGTAGGTGGTTTTACACGCCCACTTCGTAGTTTTCCTCTTTGGGAAGATTGCCTATAATAAAAAAAGCCCTAGAGCGGGGAACTCTAGGGTCTTAGCCATATATTAACCTATTTTATGAAAAGTATTTGTATCAATAACGTCTTAGTTTTCTATTTATTTTGTACAACATAGAAATTTCTTAAATTTTCTTTTTTCGCACAGCGATTCAATCCATATCAATTACTTTATAGCGGTTGTGCTAAGCCAATCAATAATCCCTCTACTCCTCTTAGATAACAAAGACGATACGCATTTTCGTATTGTACAACTTCCCCAACCAGCATTGCACCGTGGTTCGCAACCAGCCTATTGATTACATCGTCAATATCATCAACAGTAAACATCGCTCGCAAATAGCCCAGGGCGTTGACAGGCGCATTTCTATGATCAGAAATTATTTTTGGATCAATAAATTTTGAAAGTTCCAATCGGCTATGTCCATCTGGCGTCACCATCATCGCAATCTCGACTTTCTGTGCGCCAAGTCCAGTAACTTTACCTGCCCATTTGCCTTCGATTATGGATCGCCCTTCCAGATGCAATCCAAGTTCGGAAAAGAACGAAATCGCTTTATCCAACGATTCCACTACGATACCCATATTATCCATACGAAGTAACCTGCTCTTTTTCATAATATATCATATTTATCTCTAAGGAGTTAGCAATCTGGATTAAAGATACACAGGAAAACTTAAATCTGCCATAAGTTAATCACTATCACACCTAGAATTTATAGCTCAACCCTGCTTTGACCATAAAAGGAGTCCCTGGCGTGAAATGTAATTCGGAAACAGGCTGCTGTTCATTTCTTAACCGGGTCTCAGTTTCAAACTGGGCCTCATTCCACTTCGTGTTAAACAAGTTCTGGATTTGTAGCAAAAAATTCCATTTCCCCATCCCATAGTTCAGCAGCAGATCATTGACAAAGTAGCCTTTAGCCCGTACTGAATTATCCTCTATAGCTGGTTTTGTATTCATATACCGGTATCGCAAATTTGCAGAAATTCCAAGCGGCAGCTTTACTGATACTCCTCCCGTACTTGTTAAAGAAGGAACAAGAGGGATGTAATCCTCACCTTTTGGTTCGTCAATTGCCCTCGCATAAGCATAGTTGATGTCTCCGTCGAGATATAGCCAAGGTGTTGCCTGATAGCGCAGACTTAAATCGACCCCTAGACGTTTTGTTTTTCCAGAGGGTTCAACGACAGCCTCATCGCCGACATATACAAACTCTTGCTGAAGATACAGCCCCCATAAAGCCGGCTGAATAAAGAGATTGTCCGTTGGTTTCCAGATTAAACCAAAATCTGCACCATAGGAAATGGGCATAATATCTTTACCTTTTTGTTCCGTCACAACCCTGATATCATTGGAATGAAATCCGATACCGGTTTTTAGATACAATTGAGCGCTATTATTGAACGTATATCCAAAGTTCAGCTTGGGGCTAATTCTTGTTGCAGAGGCCTCTTGACCTGCAGGGTTGCTTTTAAGCTTATCATGCAAGTTAAAAATCAAGTGATCGACACGTACTGCAGGATTAATTGTCCATTTTCCAATGCGCCAATCCAAATTGCTATAAGCATGTAAATTCATTTCTACGCCCGAAATATGCGAAAGGCGATCTAATAATTCATCGCGTTGATAAACATGGTTCAGTTGAAGATCTTTAATATCATCCACACGCAGACCAAAACCCGAAGTCCACGAAAGCTGACTATGATCAAAATGAAATTGGTGATTATATTTGTTTTCGATACCATATAAATATCTATTATCTACTTGCTCAATTTCATCACCATGTACCGGATCTTTCAGAAAAAAGGTGAAATCCGAAAACAATTGAAATTTATATCGCGACAGATAAACGTTGCTTTCCCAGCTTTCGTTATCACTAATCAAAGCCCGATATTGCATCGCCAAATTCATACGGGATGTATTTCCTCCTTCAGTAGAATCAATCGATCCCCAGCGGTTAATCAGTCCCTGACGGACAGCACGTTCTGGGATCTGCCCAGACGCATTCCAACCCGAACTGAAAACAGATCCCTGAATGTTGATATAATGTTTTTCATCGATCCATTGATTATATTTTGCAAATAGATTGACCCTGCTAAAATTTTGCTTGATGTCAAAAGGTCCATTTGAATAATTAAACTCGCCTGCAGCATAGGCATATTTATTGTGCTCGTGATTGTTCAATAAATTGAGCATGGCAACAGTACGCCAAGAGTCGAAAGAGCCTCCTTCAACCTTAAAAAAATTGTTATCCAAATGATCTAAGGTTGTAAAATTAACGTACCCCGACGTATTCAAATCTCCTTTGTCTGCATAATAGGCCCCTTTGCCAAAATCAATATCCTTTACTGTTTCGGGAATTATAAAATGGAGATCTGCATACCCCTGACCGTGGGCATGAGAAACCATATTGACGGGAATACCATCTGCACTAACGGCAATATCTGTACCGTGGTCATTGTCAAACCCGCGCAGGAAAATCTGTTCCGCCTTCCCTCCTCCGGCATGCTGCGCAATAAAGAGTCCGGGGACCTTCCGCAATAAATCTTGCGCCGAATTAACAGGAATCTTATTTAGATCGACTTTACTCAACATTTTACTACTATTAAAAGCATCGACTTGAATCTGGCTCAATTGCACCTCATTCTTCCGCATCTCAATTTCAATCGGAGACCTTGCATCTTTTAGTATGTACATCTGATCGAGATAGCCAATCCGACTCAACAATAATGTATCAGGAAATATTCCCGGTTGCACCGAAAAAGTACCGTTTGCTGCTGTATGACTGTGCTTTATCCCACGTTGATACCGTATATTAACCTCCTCTAATTTTTGTTTGTTGTCTTTATCTTTTACAGTCCCCTGAATTACACGCTGCTGTGCATATCCATGTACAGTAGCTAATAGCAATGTAAAAAAGGTGATTTGACGTTTACTCATCATTATCTGCTAATAAATTAAGTTTAGGCAATTCAATACCGATGTCCGTACTGATTAAAATTCTACGATCACTGAAAATCACCATCCAAGAAATAACATACCCGCTCCACAAATTGATAATACAGCACCACTGATAGCATGCACATACCGATCGAGTTTTTCGGTATTGAGCAAATTATATCCATAAATCCCCAATAAAACCATTCCTACCATAGTAATCACCGTCGTTATTGTAAAAGTGCTTATTAAGGTAAGCACCTCCGGCATTGATCGGTGCGCGCCCGAAAAAAAGAGAAGTGGAATCAATGGTTCGGAAGGCCCCATAACGAAAATTGCAAATAACACCAAAGGGGTCACCTTCGTCTTATTGTGATGGTGATGATGGCCCGGAGAATTTTTTCCATGTACATGTTCATGTACGTAAACTTCATCCCCCATAACGTCAAAATGCTTGTGGGAATGCTTCTTTGACATTTTCCAGATTCCATAAATCAGATACCCTACCCCAAAAATAAAGAGCGCCCAACTGGAGACATTCCCACGCATATCCTGTAACCAGCTGATTTTATTCAACTGCCAGCCAAGATAAACTCCAATAATACCTAATATGACGGAACTGAAAACGTGTCCGAGCCCACATATAATAGTCCATAGAATGGTTTTTCCTAACGACCACTTTTTTGATTTTGATAATACAATAAATGGCAGATAATGATCGGGACCCGATGCAGTATGAAAAAAACTGATCGTAATAGCTGTAATAGCTAATGCATAAAGTGTCGTGTTCATGTAAATGAGTTAATAGTAAAGCGCAGGATTGAACCGCTTTCTTCAAACAAAGAATTATTGCATAGGCTTAGCCGTCAGTTGACTAACCAATGATATTCACCAAAAGGAAAAAGGTTTTAACCGTAAATTTTAAAGGAATGGTAAAGGATACACCTGTCAGGTAGTCTGTTGCACAGACATTTACTCTGGAGTTCATAAAAGCTACGCCAGGACTTCTTATTCGTTAATGGAAAGAAAATAGCTAGAATCAATCCCAAGGCACAAAGTCGAACAGCATATTCTAAATGCTGACCATAACTCAATTCAAATGAGCATTCTTCGAGCGATCCGAGATAAAAATCGAAATGGGATTGTGAAGACACGATTGCCGTTTTTGGGGAACTACTGTAGTCAGGCTGTGAAAAAGCACCCTTGTTTATTTTACCTGTCAAAAGTAAACAGAAACAAACAATGGGCGTTACAATAAAAAAATGTCTTAAATACCTATACATCGTATATTACATCCCCACGGGAATAATACATCAAATTTATTGCAAGACGGACTCCATTGAGTAGCACAAATCTTGAATTTTATAGCCTTTTTCTAACCAAAAAACAAAATATATTTATATAGATAAGTCTTGTAAATCAAAGAAAAACTGGCCAAAAACCACCTATGCTTAAAAAAACAATATTCAAACCTGTTAAATCAGCAAAACTTAAATTAGCACAAATCACGAATTTTCAATCCCATTATGTTTATGATTTATAAACTGAACTTCTCAATTCTCTTCTATATAAACGCACCCACCGAAAGCTGAATATGAATGTACGGAGGTTGAAGGTTCGCTAGGACAAATATTAACGCTAAGGTATAAACGGGGAAAAGATTATCTCCCCGACTCAATGTGTTGATAGCGCATAAAGTGCAAATGTACCCAACCAGTGTGACCCCATATAGTCATCTTTCGTAGTGATATTGGGCAAAGAATAGCTTAAATGCTTATTGGCCAGTTTATGTAAGTAGTTCAATTCTGGAAGTGCTTTAGCAATACCGTTCAGACAAGTCGCCCGGCTAAAGTTCAGTCCATCCAGATGGACCAGGTGGCCATCGGAACGGTCTTTTACAATACCCGGTTCCAAATTAAAATCCGGATTAAATAGCTCAGGCATAAAATCCTTCAGCCACTTGCGATAATCCTCCTGCTGCATAACCAGGCTCATACAAAGAGCTTCTTCAAGACAGGGAGAAAGAAAATCGCTTCCACTTGGCTCAAAAGAGATATTGCAACTTTTATCATGGTTATATAATCGTGACGCATTCGTCATTAATGATTTTTCAAATGTTGCATTCCCTGAGCTTCTAGCATAGTCTAAAGATAGGGAAAGACCAAATGCCGAATTATCATGGTAGCCAGTCCGAATCGGATAGACTAATTTGGGCAGATATTCCTGATAGGATTTTACGACATGTTTTACCAAAGGTTCAAGATTCGAAGCCCAGCGTTTTGCATCGGCATCTTCCCAGGTTAGTAATTCTTTCTGGAGCTGCAACAACCAGGCCCATCCATACGTACGCTCAAAGTTTTTATTATTCTTGTCTTGAAAGAAAGCCAATTCAATTGCCACATTTTCCGCTGTGATATTTCGGTTCAATTGACGGCGAATTTCACCTGAGCTATCCAAATTGGGAAATGCTTTCAAAATATGCACAATGGACCAATACCCATGTACTGAAGAATGCCAATCAAAACAACCGTAAAAAATCGGATGCAAAGTACGAGGTGCTTTTAGATCGTCATCACTGCCCAGTACCTGACCCAACTTATTGGGATATTCCACTTCGATACAATGTAAAGGCAAGCTGAGTAAATGCCTGGCCTGCACGCTATCTAATGCCAAAGGCTTATCATTTGTACTCGTATTTACATCGATCTTCGAATTATTTTGGCAGGCCATAAAAACAACTGAAGCACAAAAAATTCCTACTATATTCTTCATAAAATACTATATTACAAAATATTACATAAAATCAACCAAGTAATTGTTCCACCAATTTAGGAACGGCAACTGTAGCGGCCTCCTCAAAACATTGTACGTTACGCAAAGCAGTATGATTAGCTATCTTTTTATCAATTAAAAAGATCTGGCAATGATTGGGCGCAAATTCTTTGAGACCTGCTGCGGGATAAACTTGCAAAGACGTACCTATGATAATCAAGATATCAGCTTCCGAAACTAAAGCGGCAGCGTCTTCGATTGCCGGTACTGCTTCCCCAAACCAAACGATATTAGGTCTTAGCTGGCTACCTTTCTCGCAGAGATCTCCCATTTTTATCTCATCACCGATGACGGGATAAACCAAGCGGTCATCAATAGATGATTTTGCCTGATCCAGGCGGCCATGTAAATGAATAATATGGGATGATCCGGCCTGTTCATGCAATAGATCCACATTTTGAGTGATGACACTAACCTGGTACGCTGATTCCAATTCAACTAAGGCATGGTGAGCTGCATTTGCCTTTGCCGCCAATGCATTTTTCCTTCGCAGATTATAAAACTCCTGAACCAAAACTGGATTTTTATACCAGCCTTCAATTGAAGCTACTTCCATCACATCATGCCCTTCCCACAGTCCATTTGCATCGCGAAATGTAGGTATACCACTTTCTGCAGAAATACCTGCCCCAGTCAATACAACAATATTCTTTCTTCTCATGTTAGATTTAATCGTTTACCAATATACAGCTTTAAAACCAACCTTTTATAGAACCATCACTACGCGTAACAAATTGGTAGCCATTATTCATTTATCAACATGGATGCATAGTTATGTGGGAGCTCCAGTCTGATAGAGTCTTTACTTGCCGCAGCTTTACGGTTCATTTCATCAAAAGAGCGTTGATAATACACAAAGGCTTTGTTTGGAATATGCAGTTCACTGGCTTTTTTTACATTAAATCGATATCTGTTACCTTTTAGGCTAACATGCTGATAAATACGGTAGGTAACCACTTGAATCTGCGCCTTATCAAAAGCTGGAATAAGTTTTAAATCTGCCGGCTCATGAAAATACTTCTCATTGAAGTACATAAATTCATCCGACTTCGCTAGTACTGCGATATCCATCTTTCCATTCACCACTTCGTTTGTGAGCGAATCCGCTCGCAATCTGTCGGATTTGCTTCCGTCACCGGAGGAGCAGGAAATACAAAGAAGAATAAAAAATGTGATAAACACAGTTTTGATGAGATTCATAGGCCTAAGTTATAATAAAAAATATTTCCGCACCACAATTGAGAAGAAAATGGACTGAATAAAACAAAAAAAAAGATTGGAATGGCTTAGATCGCACAAAAACAAGCCCAGGATATTTTATTATCCCAGGCTTTTGTTTTAACTCATTGAAGACAATTCGGTCGGTTAAAGGTTATTCTCAATAGCACCGACTTTCTCACGGTACAATTGTACTGGAGCATCCAGTAATACGGCAATCACTGTCATATTTTTATCTAAACGTTCTGCAGGTGCCTGTATATAAATAATACCTGGAATACTGCTCCAATATAGTTTATTAAAGATTTCATGATTTATCATCGAGCCTTCACCAACTAATCGGATTCTGGCAACTCCATTTTTGATACCTTTAAGCGCTATTGGACCTGTCGGTTTTCCTTCAACAAAAAGATAGAGTGTCTGACGATCTTTTGAAAGTGCGCTAAGACCTTCATAGTGCCCCTCAGGTAAGCCTTTACCTGTTTCGTAAAGGGCTTCAGCATGGCCTTTGATCCATTTTATTACCGCCGGATTTGTTGTGTTTGTTGTAGGTAGCTTCGCTTCCATTCCGTCCACTGTTAATCCCGAGTTGTCAAAGATATTTTTACCTGCATGCAACGTCGAAGCTATCTGCACTAAAGCTCTATCTGTAAACTTATTATCCAATACTGATTTTAAACTCACTTCAGTCTCTTTCGGAGTCGTCCAGCGAAGTTCTTCTGAGAAATTCAGCGCAATCACGGTAACATCCTGATCAAAGTTGACCTTCTTCAAATCTACCTCAACAATCCCGTCCTCGGACTTAACACCAACTTTAGAAGAGGCATCACCTATAACTGAAACTCCTTTAATAGCTGTATGATTTGCCAAGCCTCTGAGCTGCAATTCAGGTTTTTGCTCGTACAAATACAGATAAAGTGTTTTGCCATCTTTTGACAAGGCAGACTTCCCATTATAGTTTGCGAAAGGAATACCTGCCCTCGTTCCATAGATCGCCGTTGCGTGTTTATGAGTCCACCTCCCCAGCTGTTTCAAAATATTCAATTGCTCCGCAGGGATTGTGCCATCTGCCTTTGGACCAATATCCAACAGTAGATTCCCGCCCATAGAAATACAATCGACCAGAGTCCGAATAATCATATTTGGAGATTTATATTTCTTATCAAAAGGTTGATAGCCCCAAGAATCGTTCATGGTATAACAAAGTTCCCAGAATTTAGCATCTGGACGTGTTACAGGAATCCCCTGTTCGGGTGTATCGTAATCACCATGATGATTCAATCGGGAGTTTATGATAATATTCGGATTGTATTTCCGCAAAAGACTCAATGTCTCTTTTGCTTTCCACTCCTCGGCACTGTGCTCCCAGTCTCCGTCAAACCAAATTAACTCAGGCTTGTACTGCTCCGACAATTCTGTCAGCTGCTTTTGATAATATTGCACATAATTAGTCCAGCGACCAGGTTCATCCGCCAGCTGATAACGTTTTCTATTACGTGTAAAAACATCATAATAGGGATGACTCCAATCGGGCAGCGAATAATATAGCCCAGTATGCAAACCTTCTTCCTGTATTGCTTTCACAAAGGGTGTAATGACATCCTGTTTTGCAGCAGCATCTTTTAGTGTAGTGATCGCTTTATCGGCTTTCGTATTCCACATAGAAATCCCATCATGGTGCTTTGTGGTAATCACCGTGTACTTTGCCCCGGCTTCTTTAATCAGTTTAGCCCATTCCTTCGGTTGATAGTCTTTAGCTGTAAAACCGTTGAGCTGTTTGATATAATTATCGTGATTGATATAATTATTAAAAAATGACCAGGACTCTGAGATTCCATCCACAGAATAAATTCCCCAGTGAATAAAAATTCCCAACTTGGCATCTTCAAACCAATCCATTTTTTGCGTTGAAACCTTGTTCTGAGCTGAGACGTTTAAGCACGCCGATGCCAAAAGAACAAAAAGAGAAATCTTTCGAAACTTCATAAAGCTATTTTATCGATTACATAACGAGTTTAAGCCGGCAAAATACACATAAATCAGCATAATCCTATTGTGTAAGTGATAAATTACGATGGGGAGAATTAGGGAATATCTTAATCATTTAAACGGACTTCATAGGGACCTCATTCGGACCTTCTTCGGATAAAGCCCTATAAAGTCCCTTCTAAATACCTATAAAATAAGTTGTAAGTATCTATTAAATATGATACTTAATAGGGAGGTGTTCTTTCTTTGAATTGATTGAACTTGTAACGGTGCTTAATTCTTCTACTTCGAGCACTAAAATATGGGCTAGTCTTGACCATTTTCAGCTGTTTGTGTGTGCTTACAAAAACTTCACGTATATTTGAAAAGTATGATCGAATTATATACAGATGGGGCCTCCAGTGGGAATCCTGGCCCCGGAGGCTACGGAACTATCTTAAGAACAATTTATACAGGCGATAATGAATCGTTTAAAGGGAAGCTGATTGAAAAGGAGTTTTCGGGTGGTTATCGCAAAACGACCAATAACCGAATGGAACTGATGGCTGTTATCGTTGGCCTTGAGGCCCTAAAAAACTTGCAACAGCAAGTGACGGTATATTCTGACTCCAAATATGTGATTGATGCCATTGACAAAAAATGGGTATATGGCTGGATCCAAAAAGGTTTCGCAGGAAAAAAGAATAAGGACCTTTGGCTGCGTTTAATGAATGCGTATAAGCTGCACAGCGTTCGCCTTGTTTGGGTGAAGGGTCATGCAGGTCATCCATTAAATGAACGCTGTGACCGTCTAGCGGTTGCCGCATCCAAAGACAAAGCAAATTGGAAAATTGACAGTGTTTTTGAAATGGAAGAAGGTAAGTAAAAAAGGGAACATAAGAGTTCCCTTTTTTACTCAAAAGCTAAATGCAGGTGGTGCAATCTCTTGTACTTTGCTTTCTCTAAAATCTTTCATGCTCTGAGGTTCTTTAGCCTCTAGTTCAGCAAAATCCACAACACCATTATCTTTTGCCCAACGAAAATAGGCTATCGATAAGCGAGACACGACATCATGATGTAGTGCAGCAACATCTTTGCGTTCAGTAGGATCCTGTTCCAAATCGTAAAGTTCCCATTTATAGGAAGGCCAGGTTGATACTAGCTTCCATTTCCCAATTCGTGCGGCACGGTTGCCAGCTCGTTCCCAAAATAGGCCCTCTTCTCGCGACACAGTATCTTGACCTTGAAATAGCACTGGAAGCAAGCTTTTCCCAGGTAATTTGTTTGACTTAATTCCCTTATAATCTTCCGGATATACTGCGCCGGCTAAATCATAGAAGGTTGGCGCTAGATCAATCACATGTCCAGTCCCTTGTTTAATACCTTTCGCTATCTTACCGGGAAACCAGGCAATAAATGGAGCGTTGATCCCTCCTTCATAGGTATAATCTTTAAATGCCTTGAAAGGTGTATTGGAAGCGTATGACCAATTTTTGCTCTGTGATTCAAACGAGCCCTCTGTTCCCACAGGTCCCGAATTCACCCGGGCACCATGAAACCATCGCACCAAATCTTCTGCTGGAGCTCCATTGTCTGAGAGAAACACGATAAGCGTATTGTCCAATTGTCCGTTGTCTTTCAGCTTTTTTAGTAATTTACCTACAGTCTGATCCAGACGGTCAACCATTGCCGCGAAGATTTCCATTTTCTTTGCCCACAGCTGTCGTTGATCGTAAGATAATCTTGACCAATCGTAAATATCTTTATCAGGAATAGATGCTTCGGTATTTACCGGCGTTAACCCCAATCGTTTCTGCCGTTCAAAACGTTCTTGGCGAATAGCTTCCCATCCTTTATCGTAACGCCCCTTGTACTTCGCGATATCTTGTGGTAAGGCCACCAACGGCCAATGTGGTGCTGTATGGGCCAGATAAAGAAAAAAAGGCTTATCCTGGGTTTTAATCTGATCTAAAAATCCTTCCGCTTCCCGATTGATGACCTCCGTCGAAAACGATGTCTCCAGAGGATAGCCATCTGAGTCAGTTTGCGCTTTAAATGTCGGAGCTCCTGAATCTGCATTTCTTTCTTGTTTGGGGAATACCAGATCAAAACCCCGATCCCATGGTAGACTTTTCCCATTTCCCGAAACATGCCATTTTCCGGACGTTGCAGTAATATACCCATTAGACCGCAGCACTTCGGCAATGGTCAGGGATTCGTTATTGATATAGCCTTGATAAGCAGGAAGTCCAAGATCGTTCGAAAAGTAGCCGACACCAGCTTTATGCTGATATTGCCCTGTGATTAGGGAAGCACGTGTAGGGGCGCATATAGAATTGTTATAGAATTGCTTCAGCCGCAACCCTTCATTGACCAAACGATCCAAGTTGGGCGTCGAAATTTCTGATCCATATGCTCCCAAATCTGAATAGCCCAAGTCATCCGCCAAAATCAAGATGATATTCGGCTTTTTCTGCTGTGCATAGCTTATCCCCATCGTGACAAGCACAGTATATAATATAGAAATTATCTTCTTCATATTATCTTCCTTTATTACTAACGAAATTGATTGTTTGTTTTTAACCGATTATAATCCACGACAGCATTCTCTTTAGCCCACTTCTCATAACGTTTTTCGAGATCATTCACAATCTCTGGATAGCGATCAGCCAGATTGTTGTTTTCTCCCCGATCCTCATCAATATTGTATAACTCAGGCTTGCTTCCTTCCCTAAACAGGGAGACCAATTTCCATTTTCCATATCGAACAGCACGATTTCCGGCCCGTTCCCAGAATAGCGGAACGTTGCGATCGACCTGATTAAGGTCTGAGCGAAGCACAGCTCTTAAACTCAAGCCGGGGAGCGCATTTATTGTGGCATCTCCAATATGTGTTGGATAGTCGGCACCAGCAAAGTCATATAGTGTAGGAGCAATATCGATAAGATGCCCCACCCCTTTTTTAATAGCATTCGCCTTTACCTCCTTAGGATACCATACAATAAATGGAGCACCGATTCCACCTTCATAAGGATTATCTTTATAACTACGCAGTGGAGAATTACCAGTTTGGGACCAATTGCTATTTTGCACATCATAAGAGCCCGGCAAACCAACAGTTTCAGTATTCCTTGCGGTATAAATCCGCGCCCGATCGCCACCCTGAGCACCATTATCCGACAAGAAAATAATTAGGGTATTTTTGTCTTTTTTCAACTCTTTCAGTGTTTTTCTAATGCGTCCAACACTCTGGTCCATTCGATCAATCATACCAGCGAAAACCTGCTGCCGGCGTTGCCAATACTGCTTCTCATCGTAAGTCAATTTCTCCCAGGACTGTACAGCGGCATCCTTTTTCGCAATAGTCTGTCCTGAAGGGAAAACGCCAGCCCGTTGTGCATTTTCATAACGTTTGACGCGTAAACTATCCCATCCCTGGCGATATACGCCTTTGTATTTTTGGGTTTCCTCTTCTGGCGCTTGCAAAGGCCAATGCGGAGCGTTGAAAGCTAAATACAAGAAAAAGGGCTTTTTTTCGCTTTGCTGTTCTTTGAGAAAACCAATGGCCTGATCGGTGATCTCATCAGTCAAATAACGCCCCTTTGGCAAGTAGAACGGTTTGTTGTTCCGATATAAAGGAACCGTCGGACGTTCTGGACCATTGACTTCATAAAAATTGGACGCGCCACCTACAAAATTAAAAGAACGTTCAAATCCACGTTGTGCTGGCCATTGGCCTTCCTGCTTATCAAGGCTTCTTAAATCGTGAATCAAGGACCTTAGCTGAAGTTCTTAAAGAGGCTGGTTATTCAACCATTATTTCGGGAAAATGGCATGTGGGCGATGATTTCGATCAATGTTAACATTGAAATACCCTACACCGGCACGATGCGCATACTGTCCCGTCAACAAGGAGGCACGTGTAGGAGCGCAAATGGAATTGTTATAAAATTCCTGAAATCTCGTCCCTTCTTTGGCTAAGGCAGCCAAATTCGGCGTATGAAAGTCTGTCCCTCCATAGGGTTCTATATCCGAAAACCCTAAATCATCCACCAAAATCAATACAATATTTGGACGGCTATCTTGTCCCCAGCTTGCCCTCGGCAAACTGCACAGACACAGTATAAGATATAAAAGTATCGTTTTCATTTACTTAAAATTTTTATTCCTCTATTATTTATTTATCCAATCGGGATGCTGTGAGAGATTTGGATTGAGACTCAATTCGCGTTGTGGCGTCGGAAAATGAATATGGCGGGCAGCAGCATTGGTTTTTCCCGCAGCTTTTAGCTTAGCGACATAATATACAGCCCCCCTTCGCGCCAGATCAAACCAGCGCTGATATTCGTAGACCAGCTCCTTTCTTCGTTCTTCGAAAACGGACTCTCTAAAAACATCCTTCGTTTCAGAAGCTAAAACCTCTTCCACACCGGCTCGACGACGCACCGCATTTAGCGCATTACGAGCCTCTAACGTGGGGCCATTCAACTCATTTTCGGCTTCCGCAAAAATTAACAATACTTCCGCATAACGAATGATGGGTGTGTTTTTAGAAGACTGCCCTTGGTTCCCCACAACGGTTTCATCATAATATTTATTGAATTGCGGTTTAGCCAATGGATAATATTTACCGTCTGTAGGCGACAGCATCCCCGTGGTAAAGGTTACCGTCAGACGTTTATCATTTGCAGCAAAGCTCTTGTATAATCCGCCTTCTACGTGCAGTGCATCAGCATAATCGCCATTGATCCCCGGAATATCCGCAGGTGCAGACCTGCTCGCCAAAGAATTCCCTTGATAACCACTGTTTCCCTTAAATTGAGCGGAAAAGATATGTTCGCTGCCATTTTTCTTATCAATATTAAACACATCAGAAAATTCCGGAAAAAGCGCGTACCCCTCCTTATCAATAACTTCCTTGGCTAATAATTTTGCATTGCTCCAATCGCTTCGCGTCAGATAGACTTTTGCCAATAAGCTTTTGGCCGCTCCCGAGCTTGCGCGGCCTTTATCTGTGTCACCGTAATTTTTGTAATTTGGGAGAGCTGATGCCGCTTTTAGGTCAGCGATAATCAACTCATATACGTCATTTTCTGCGGCTTTAGTTACATAAAGTTCCTGCGGAGATAAGGTCTCAACAGGGCTTGTTACCAACGGTACAGCCCCAAACCAGCGAACCAAATTAAAATAATGCAAAGATCTCAGAAATTTTGCTTCGTTGATCAAACGCAGCTGTATTGTAGGCTCAATTTGGCCCGAAGACATTGCACTGATCTTTGCAATGTTGACATTCGATGCATTAATTGCATCATAACTCTGCTTCCAAAGCTGCTCCATCCGGTCGTTGGATGCATCATGCGTCAGATTACTAATCGCCCGTACATGTGCATTTCTGGCTCTTGGTCCTGCTTCATAATCATCTGTAGCCATCTCAACACCAATCTGGAACAGGCTGTTATACAAGGACTGACCAGTTTCATATAGCTTTCTGTATGTCCCAGTCACAGCCGCGATTGCTTGATCTTGATTAAGATAAAACTGTTCCGACACCAAAGCACCTGCCGGATCTTCCGACAATTTCGAGCACGAAATTGTTATTAGAAAGATCAAAATGACAGTGGATAAAAGATGTATTTTTTTCATTTGAATAAATTGCTTGTTCATAATAATGGGCTTAGCACAAAATCCCTCTTCAATACATTTACAGGTATATTAGAAAGTCAAAGAAATACCTGCAGAAATAGATCTAGCTGCTGGATAAATTCCCGAATCGGTCCCTATCTGCACATTGCTTCCCGAAGTCACCTCTGGGTCAAAACCTTTATATTTCGTCCATGTCAAAAGATTCTGTGCTGTTAAATAGAGATTAAGATTCTTAATACTAGCTCCTTGAAGCCATTCCTTCGGGAAGTTGTATCCAAAATGCAATGATTTCAACCGAACAAAAGAACCGCTCTCTACAAATTGATTGGAAAATACCGGTGCAGGGTCTAATTTTGCCCTCGGATATAACTGACTTGGATTCGAAGGTGTCCAGCGCGTCAATGCATCACTTGATGCGTTTTGCTGACCGGTAAACATTTCTAGATTCTGTCTATTGATATTAAGCAGATCATTGCCAACTGTGCCCTGTATAAGAAACGACAAATCAAAACCCTTATAGGAAATACTATTGGTCAGCCCAAAAATAAAATCTGGCTGTGCATTCCCGATAATCGTTCTATCATTTGCTGTCGTAAATTGACCATCACCATCGATATCTTTATAAAGGCGATCCCCCGCTTTCGGTGTAGCATTTCCTGTAAACTTGCCCTTACTATTCTCTTCGCCCACTTGTAGGATTCCGTCGGTTACCGTTCCATAAAATGTACCGATTGGCTCGCCCACTTTAATAATATAGTTTCCAGAAATATAGGAACTCGCACCTTCACCAATAGTCAGCACTTTATTGCGGTTAAAGGAAAAGTTAATATCTGTATTCCAGCTCACTCTTCCCTGTAAATTCCTTGATTTTAAACTCAATTCCAGTCCCCTATTCGATACGGAACCAAAATTCTGAAGAGAAGTGGCATACCCTGAAGTCCACGGTATTTCCACATTCAGCAAGAGATCTTTGGTTTTCTTATAATAGTAATCAGCTGTAAATTGAAGGCGATTATTCAACAGACTGATATCAAAACCGCCATCATATTGCAACGTACTCTCCCAGCCAAGATTTTTGTTGGGAATACGTTGTGGGGCAAAACCGGCGACAACATTGTTTCCAAAGAGATAATTCAAGCTATATAAGGTTGACAGCGATTGGTATTGTCCTATTTCCTGATTACCAGTGGTACCAAAACTTGTACGTATTTTAAAATCATTCAAGGCGGGAAAAATCTCCTTAAAAAAAGATTCATTTGCAACACGCCACGATAATGCGACAGAGGGAAAATTACCCCATTTATTGTCCGCGCCAAAGCGGGAACTGCCATCGCGGCGCAAACTTGCAGAAACATAATACTTGTTTGCGTAGTTGTAATTGATCCTCGCCAGATAAGAATGCAAGACCCAGGAATAGCTGTCAGAAGATGGCCGAACGATAGTAGAGCCACTCTGTAAGCTATTGAACAACAGTTCATCGGTTACAAAATTTTCAGCACCAGCATTAAAGATATCATTTTTAGACTCCTGTTGGGTAACCCCTAATAGAGCATTAAAATTATGTTGACCAATTGAACCCGTATAGTTCAGGGTATTTTCATTTAACCAGGAAGTTCCGTCAAAATTTCCTAAGCTCGCTTTTCCTTTAGTACCTGCTCCCTCATAAATATAAGATGGCAAATAATATTTATCGTCTCTGCTGTTTAAATCAACACCAACCAAGACTTTCGCTTGTAAACCTTTTAAAATCCGATACTGAGCAAATGACGTCCCCAATATCCGAAGTCCCTGTGAAGTATTCGTTGTTTCTTTTAAGGTTGCTATTGGATTGGCAAATATGTTTTCAAAA
Organism: Sphingobacterium sp.; assembly: GCA_022712315.1. GTDB lineage: Bacteria > Bacteroidota > Bacteroidia > Sphingobacteriales > Sphingobacteriaceae > Sphingobacterium. The sequence goes on from JALAGS010000130.1 coordinate 20,115, forward strand.
GGGTTTCGTAAAGTATACGCACCGTTGGCCTCATAGACTGTCGCTGTCGAAGGCATGATGAGCAAGGCATTGACAATACCCGTAGGAGCTATCTGTGCATTTGTTTTATTAACCGACAGATTGGCACCGACCTGTAATCGATCGAAAGGATTGGCATCAATATTTGATCGAAATCCTATACGCTTAAAATTTGTGTTAATAATAACCCCATCTTGATCGAAATAATTTGCCCCCAGATAATATTGTATTTTTTCCGCTCCCCCAGACAGCGAAAGCTGCTGATTATAGACCTTACCGCTTTGAAAAGCCTCTTTTTGCCAATTAGTACCTGCACCCAATTGATCGATTTCAGCCTTTGTACGGTATTGGTAAGCGCCTAAGCTTGGATTAGCGTCATACAATGCCTCATTTCTTAAAACTGCAAAGTCATGGGCATTCAACACGTCGATTTGTTTAAGTACATTTTGTGCACCAAAACTACCATCATAGCTTAATTGCACATGTCCTGCCCGTCCTTTCTTCGTTGTTACCAGGATGACACCATTAGCTCCTCTGGATCCGTAAATAGCCGTCGCAGCCGCATCTTTAAGGACTTCAATACTCTCAATATCTGTAGGGCTGATGCTGGCCAATGGATTCACCGGCGTCCCGCTTCCTACCCCTGTACTTTCGGTTTGGTTATACACCGGAAATCCGTCAATGACATAAAGTGGTTCATTTCCTCCCTGGATGGATGCTCCCCCGCGAATTCGGATACTGACTCCACCTCCGGGTTGCCCAGAGGTTTGCGTTACCTGCACTCCTGATATCCCACCTTTTAATGTTTGATCCAATGATGAAACAGGTTGTTTTAGGAGCTTATCAGGCAATGTGGCTACCGAACCAGTCAGATCACGACGTTTCTGTGTGCCATAGCCCACGACGACAACCTCATCGAGATCCGCCGATGCAGGGGTTAACTCAATGACAGCTGGCGACGAATTGACAACCAATCGTTTTTCTTCGTAGCCTAAAAAACTTAGAATTAAAGTAAAAGGGAGCTTCTGTCCAGTAACAAATTGAAAATTACCCTGATTGTCTGTCTGTACGCTATGGGTAACAGCCTCCAATTGTACGGTAACGCCCTGAATGGGCTCCTTGGTTGTCGCATCGATAACCTTTCCTATCAAGGATGCATTAATAATAGGTTTTGGTTCTTGTGCTTGTACGATTCCGAATGCGTACAGAAAAAGCACGACTAAAGTAGAATACCGCAGTACTCCATATTTTTTCATTGTCCGTTCTATTTAATGTGAAAATGCAAACAAGTGCCAACGCCATTGGTACGCTTGTGATAAAAACTTTACTACATGCCTATTCATTTATAAACATGGAGGAATTGTGTGCCTTTCAGCACATGCACATTCGACAATTAAAAAGAAAGGAATTAAAGGGAAAGGTGGGATTTGAATCGTTCTTTCGAACTGTAAAGCGGTCGTTTTTCATACTTGTTCAAAATTTAGTAGTATAGTTTAGTAATCGTTGCCAACGCCAATTGTTAACGACTACACAAATATAAAATTATTTTTCAAAAAGACTACCAAACAAGTAGTCTTTTTGAAAAATAATTCTTTTGAACAAGTTATTAGTTTATTCTTCTAGCAATTATTCGCCGCTTTCTTTTGCCGCAAGATATCTTTCAGCTTCCAGGGCAGCCATACAGCCCGTACCCGCAGCAGTAATTGCCTGACGGAAAACATTGTCCTGAACGTCCCCACAAGCAAAAACACCTGGTATATTCGTCGCTGTACTATCTGGTTTAGTGATCAAATATCCAGTTTCATCCATATCTAATACACCTGTAAACAGTTCGGTATTTGGTTTATGACCGATCGCAACAAAGAAACCTGTCACTTCCAGATCCTTTTCAGACTGGTCTTTATTATTGATAACGCGAATTCCAGTGACAACCTGACCGTCTCCTAAAACTTCTTTTGCTTCAGAATTGTAGTGTACTTCGATATTTGGCGTATTCATGACACGGTGTACCATTGCTTTAGAAGCACGGAACTCATCACGGCGCACCAGCATATGTACTTTTGAACATAGTTTTGCAAGATATGTAGCTTCCTCAGCCGCTGTATCTCCCGCCCCAACGATAGCAACTTCTTGATTTTTAAAGAAAAATCCGTCACATACAGCACATGCTGAAACACCAAAACCATTATATTTTTGTTCTGATTCCAAGCCTAACCATTTCGCGGTAGCTCCTGTTGCAATAATCACAGTATCTGCGGTAACTTGCACCGTTCCATCAATTTCCACACGGTGTACATCGCCTGTAAAATCTACTTTGGTCACATATCCAAAACGTACTGAAGTTCCGAAGCGTTCTGCCTGCTCACGCAAATCTTCCATCATTACAGGTCCTGTAATACCTTTTGGATAGCCAGGGAAATTGTCCACCTCGGTTGTTTGAGTCAATTGTCCCCCAGGTACAATACCAGTGTAAACGACAGGTTTCATATCTGCACGTGCTGCATAAATCGCTGCAGTATAACCTGCTGGCCCCGAGCCAATAATCAAACACTGTACATGCTCCACTTCTTGTTTGAATTCCATAATCCTTTTTCTAAGCTATTAATTAAAGTTATTTTTTAAATTTATCTTGCAACCCTTTCAGCATATCCAAGGAAATGCTCTGTGGAGCCTCCTCTTTTTGTTGATTGAATTCCTTTTTCGCAAGTTTTCTATCTTCCGCAGAATGAGCCGCAGCCGCTTTAGCTTTTTGCTCGTTCTTCTCTTTTTTATACCTATTCCAGATATTTTCCAGTACTTTTTTGGTATATAATGGAAAATCTCCATTTTGCATCCAGGCATAGTAACTAGGTTCCTGCTCAAATACCTCTACAATAGGTTTTCCTTTATGTTTTCCAAAATTGATCGTTTCCTGTCCATCGGCATTATAAACAAGACGCCCAGCAAAATCCACCGGTTTACTTAAGTTGGTAAATGCATGCAAAGCTTCAACATCGTTAACTACAGGATGGGACACGACACCATGTTTATCTTCAAAAGCCGCACCTTCATATTTTGTCAGCTGTGCTTTCAACACCTCATAGGTTGCGCGGACATCCGCTTCTGCAGTGTGCGCATTTTCGAGGTTTTCATTGCAATAAAATTTGTAAGCAGCTTTCAAGGTACGCTGCTCCATTTGATGGAAGATATTTTGAACATCTACAAATGCTCTTCCCTCCAGAGAAAAATCGACACCTGCCCGTAGGAATTCTTCCATCAGCATAGGTACATCAAACTTGTTGGAGTTATATCCCGCTAGATCTCCATCGGCAATGAATGCTGCCAGTTCCACTGCTATCGCCTTAAAATTAGGCGCATCCTTCACATCTTCATCATAAATGCCATGAAAAAAAGAGGACTCCGCGGGAATAGGTATTTCCGGATTGATCTTCTTTGTATATACTGTTTCTTCACCATTAGGCATCACTTTCAGAAATGATACTTCAACAATACGATCAGTTGCTACATTAACGCCCGTAGTTTCCAAATCGAAAAATACCAATGGTCTCTTTAATTTTAATTCCATACCGGATAGTACACTTTTTTATCAAAAACCAAAAATACAAAGTAGTATTCGATTTTTGTAGTCTTAGAAATTTAATTTACAACCGCTTGATGAAGTAGTTCTCCTTGGCTTATTTTACCAACAACAACCTTTACCATCGCGTCAAAGTCCAAATATTTATTGGCAATATCACGCACCTTCTCAGGTGACATATTTCTGATCTGCTCCATATAATAGGAATAGTAAGTTAATGTCATCCCGTTCAGCAGCACACTCTTAAACTTGTCTGCATGGGAAAAGATACTTTCCAATGAACCCAGCATCGACCCCTCCATATAGGTTTTTACAAGGTTTACCTCTTCAATAGCAGCCAATGTCGTTTTCAATGCATTGATCTCCTTCTCTATCTCGGTCAGGGTCGCAGCTGTTACCTCTACACCTACTTCTGTGACAATAGTTAAGAAACCAGTATGTTTCAAGGTTGCGACAGCCGAACCGATACTATACGTATATCCTTTTTCCTCACGGATATTGCGCATAAGACGGGAACCAAAAAAACCACCCAACAATGTGTTGACAAATTGTAATGCAGGATAATCGGGATGGGTTCTTCCTATGGTTTGATTACCTAGACGAATGGCCGACTGCAGCGCATTGTCTTTTTCTTCATAAGCCAATTCGCTGGAACCCTGCGCTAAAATCGGGGCATCTAAACCTGAAGTCCCAACCGCCCCCTGCCATTCAATACCAAAAATCTGTTCCAGCTCCTGCAACAGGCTATCGGAAACATTTCCGGATACAATCAACGTACAATTGCTGGGATTAATCTCTTTCTTGTACAGTTCAATCAGCTGCGAACGTGTAATAGCATCATAATCTTCAAGTTGAGGCGTTCTCCCATAGCGATTATCTTCGCCAAAGATCAAATTATAAAACTTACGTCGCGCCAAATAATCATTCTTTTGAATGGAAACTTGAAACTTCTGTTTGTTATTGCGTAAATAGGTATCCAATTCTTGCTGCGGAATCGAAGCTTCGGTCAAAATATCCTTTACCAAGGGCAGCAATACCTGACTATGCCTATTCAGGGTATAAAGCGATAAGGATGTGGTATCAAAAGAGTATTCGGGGACAAGAAATGCACCGTAAAAATCCACTTTATCCGCAATCTCTGCACTGGACATTGTCATTGTACCTTCTTTAAGCAAGGCACTTAAAGCACTATTGAGCAAAGGGTTTTCGCGCTGCCCGTCAAGATAGGTATTTGCAAATATCCATTCTATGCGAACAAGCTCTTGCTCAGGCGACTGAAATACATATACGGGCAATCCGTTTGCAAATTTTTTCTTTATCGGTTCTTTCAAACTAATATTTCCGATTTCACGAAACTCTGGTGCTTTCGTTCTATCCAACATGTAGTGCCTCCTCTTCTTTTGATTTATACATTAATACAGAAGCATTCTCTGCTCTGAAAATGGCCTGAGCCTGCTCTTGAACCTCTTCGGCAGTAACCTTTAAGTACCTTGACACTTCCGTATTGATCCCGTCTGCATCACCTAATAGTTCATGATAAGCCAAGTTCATCGCCTTATCCAAAATGGATAACTCGGCAAAGACATTGGTCGATTCGATCTTATTCTTAACTTTTTCAAGTTCCGCAGCTGAAACCAACTCAGATTTCAAGAAATCTAATTCAGCCCAAACAGCTCGTTCAGCTTCCTCGAGGGAGATTCCTTCTGATGGTTTTCCCTCGATCACAAATAAGTTGCTATCAATACTTCCCATGACATACGCGTTTATTTCACTGAATAACTGTTCTTCTTTGACAAGTCGACGATAGAGGCGCGAAGATGATCCCCTCGATAAGATATCCGACAGCAGATCCATGGCAAAATAACCTTTTTCTAAACGTGCTGGACCATGGAAAGCCATATATAGTGCATCTAGAGGCACCTCTGCCCATATAGTTTCTCTTCTGATCTCCTCTTGTTGAGGCTCTTTTGGCAACTGCCGATTGTACTTCTCCCCAGCTTCAATATCCCCAAACCACTTTTGAGTCAAAGCCTTGACTTCTTCAAAGTGTACATCTCCAGCCACAACCATAATCGCACTCTGTGGATTATAATGCAATTTGAAAAACGCTTTCACATCTTCCATTGTAGCCTCTTCGATATGTTTCAGCTCTTTTCCGATGGTTGCCCAACGGTAAGGATGCACCTGATAAGCCAGCGGGCGTAATTTGAGCCAAGCGTCACCGTAGGGCTGATTGAGATAGCGCTGTTTGAACTCCTCGCTCACAACATTGCGCTGCACCTCTAAGCTCTGTGCCGAAAAGGCCAGGCTTAACATACGGTCTGATTCCAGCCATAAGGCAGTCTCCAGATTAGAAGAAGGCAATGTGATGTAATAATTCGTGATATCATTGCTGGTGAATGCATTATTTTCACCGCCAACTTTTTGTAATTCGGTATCAAAATTGGGTATATTGATACTGCCGCCAAACATCAGGTGCTCAAATAAATGTGCAAATCCCGTTTGGTCGGGAGATTCGTCCCGTGCACCTACATCGTATAAGATATTGACACAGGCCATAGCCGTATTATGATCTTCGTGTACCAATACGCGAAGACCGTTTTCTAACGTAAATTTTCGATAAGAAACCATCTATTTTTTTTGATGTTTTTAAATCCAGTTAATACCTTTTCGCAATAAAGACAAGGTTTTGGCTTCTTCTGAGCCTTCCTCAGGACGATAGTCGTACACCCAATTCGCCTGGGATGGCAAGCTCATCAATATAGACTCTATCCTGCCGTTGGTTTCAAGGCCGAATTTAGTTCCTGAGTCCCATACAAGATTAAACTCCACATAGCGTCCACGACGGATCAGTTGCCAATTCTTTTGCTGCTCAGTAAAAGATTTATGGCGGTTTTTCTCCACCAGTGCCGAATAGGTCGGCGCAAAGGTACGTCCGAGATCACAAGAAAAAGCGAAAATATCTTCCATGCTCATCCCTGTTTTTTCCGTATTTAATTTATCGTAAAATACACCGCCTATACCACGAGTCTCCTGACGATGACGGATATAAAAATAATCATCCGCCCAGTTCTTGAATTTGTCGTAGAACGTGGCATCATGCTGATCACATACCGTTTTCAGCTGCTGATGAAAATAATGGGCATCCTCTTCGTCAACATAATGTGGCGTCAAATCTATTCCTCCCCCAAACCAGCGAATCTGATCATTCAGTTCGAAATATCGGATGTTCATGTGTATAATGGGTACCCATGGATTATTGGGATGAATCACAATGGAAACCCCGGTTGCAAAAAAATCATCTTCATCTACACCAAACGATTTTTTGATCGCTTCGGGCAATTTACCATACACAGATGAAAAGTTTACACCCCCTTTTTCTAGAATATTACCGTTTTGAATAATCCGGGTACGACCACCGCCACCGCCTTCTCTCTCCCACAGCTCTTCTTCAAACCGCGCTGACCCATCCAATTTTTCCAGCGCCTGACATATTTCGTCCTGAATTTCCTTATAGGCTAAAGCAATCGCTTCTTTTGTTATCATCTACTCTATTACTGCTTTTATGTTAATTTTTCGCTCAATGCTTGGATAATCTTAGATGCTGGAAGGTGTTCATACAAAATTTGGTGCACAGCATCACAAATGGGTAATTCAACATCATATTTTTTTGCATACTCCTGAATACATGCTGATGCATAGTATCCTTCAGCGACCATATTCATTTCAAGTTGCGCAGATTGTACACTATACCCCTTTCCGATCATATTTCCAAAGGTTCTATTTCTGCTGAATTGCGAATAGGCTGTCACCAAAAGATCCCCTAAATAGGCCGAAGTATTCACGTCGCGTGAAGTATCACCATCCACTTTACCAACAAATCGGCGCATTTCACGAATCGCGTTGGACACCAATACGGCCTGAAAGTTATCTCCATAGCCTAAACCATGGCAAATACCCCCTGCCAGGGCATAAATATTCTTTAGCACCGCCCCAAACTCAATTCCTAAGACATCTTCGGACAGAATGGTTTTGATGACCCGTGATGATAGAAAAGAAGCGACCAGTGCCGCACTATCCAGATTCCTGCAACCGAATGTCAGATAAGATAACTTACCTAAGGCAACCTCCTCTGCGTGACAAGGACCTCCGACTACACATATCTGCTCAATATCGACATCATAACGCTGTTCCAAAAACTCTCCGATAATCAGATTATCTTTAGGAATAATTCCCTTAATCGCCGAAACGACAATCTTATTTTTAAAATCTTCTTTCGTCACATTTGCCAAAGCATCTTTCAAATAAGCCGCTGGCGTATTTAAAATAACAATGTCCGAATTCACGATCACATCTCTTGCATCGGTATCAATCGTCGTAATGCTAAGATCAACAGATACGCTGCTTAAGTAAGTAGGATTATGTTTGAATTTTTGAATATATTCCGCATCCTCTTCTTTCCTTACCCACCAAAAAATATGTTTGTCTTGGTCATTTTCGCATAGCATCTTGATCATAGCTGTAGCCCAGCTTCCGCTACCAATTATACCAATCTTTTTCCCCTGCATGTCTTTAATTTGTTTTCGATAGCAAATATACTTATTTACTAGTTAGATATACGATTCGTGCGGAGAGATATGATACTTTCGTTACGTTTCAAGAGAATAAACGTTGCCAAAAGCCTGTTTCCAGACCGACATAATATTCGTTTTCTTCGTATTTGGTGGGATAAATAGAAATAAAATTATGCTGTCCGGGATCACCTCTGCCGCTTATAAGATCAAATGCATGGCGGTGAAAAGAACAGATCACTTTCCCATGCTCACACCAGCCATTTTTCAGCGGCGCTCCCGCATGCGGACATTTTCGCGAAAAAGCATAAAATTGATCTTCCAACCAGGTAATACAGATAACCCGCCCGCCAACTTTATATTCGCTGATTCCCTGTTTTTTCAAAAATTCGGCTTGTTCAATTTTGTACCAATGAAGCATATGACAAGATAGTTAAAAATTACAGTGAATTTTCTATCTTTGTGCAATTTCAAAAATTTGCACTATATATGGCTTTACAATGCGGTATCGTAGGTTTACCAAACGTTGGTAAATCAACATTATTTAACTGTTTGTCGAACGCGAAAGCGCAAGCAGCAAACTTTCCATTTTGTACAATTGAACCAAATGTTGGGGTAATTACCGTACCGGATGCCCGTCTAAATAAATTAGCTGAATTAGTTAACCCTCAACGAATTGTTCCAAACACCATTGAGATCGTCGACATCGCTGGTCTTGTGAAAGGGGCTTCAAAAGGTGAAGGCTTAGGTAACCAGTTCTTAGGAAATATTCGTACAACAAATGCTATTATCCACGTTTTAAGATGTTTTGATGATGGCAACGTAATCCACGTGGATGGCTCTGTGGATCCCATCAGAGACAAAGAAATCATCGACACCGAATTACAGCTTAAAGATTTGGATACTGTAGTAAAACGTATCCAAAAGGTTGAAAAAATGGCTAAAACAGGTGGTGATAAAGAGGCCAAAAGAACATTTGACATTCTATCGATTGTCAAAGAACATTTAGAAGCTGGTAAATCGGCACGTACAGCAGCAATCGAACCTGAAGATTTTGAATTTATACAAGATTTGGCACTACTGACAGCTAAGCCAGTACTTTACGTATGTAACGTTGACGAAGGTTCTGTTAATACGGGTAACGCTTATGTAGAACGTGTCAAAGAAGCCGTAAAAGATGAAAAAGCAGAGGTCCTAATTATTTCTGCTCAGATCGAATCTGAAATAGCGCAGCTCGAAAGCTACGAAGAGCGCAAAATGTTCTTAGATGACCTTGGCCTGGAAGAATCTGGTGTCCACAAATTGATCCGCGCGGCCTATTCCCTTTTGAATCTAGCAACCTATTTTACGGCGGGTGTGCAGGAAGTTCGTGCATGGACGATTGAAAATGGTTTTACTGCTCCTCAGGCAGCAGGTGTCATACACACCGATTTCGAGAAAGGATTTATCCGCGCTGAAGTAATCAAATATGACGACTTCGTCGCACTAGGTTCCGAAAATGCGGTAAAAGAAGCTGGAAAATTGTCGGTAGAAGGAAAAACATATATTGTCCAAGATGGCGATATTATGCACTTCCGCTTTAATGTATAACAGGCTATTCTTAAGCAATAAAAAACTATATAAAAATAGGCCGAAAATAATTTTCGGCCTATTTTTATAATATATGCATATCCGGCGTATTTGGTCGCGCAAGATTCTTCGACAGATACTCACTTCACCTTATATTCGAGCTGCGACCACAGGGAGTAAAACAGCAATCCGCATTGACTCCAGCACTTTTTTGTGTAGTCACGAATACCAGCAATGTTCCTGCAACGGTTAAACAACCTGTTGGCAGGAAGTTGCCTGCCTACTTCCCTAATTGCCAGCACCGAGTGCACCGATCATGTCGGAGCATCACTGGAACAAGCATCGCGAAGCTGTCCGCTATTTTACAAAATAGCGGTGTTCAATGACTTCTACTTTTTTAATATCTTTATCTTCAAGTACTTTCTTAACATCGCAATGACCGGTTACACCGCGATAGATCAGTGCCCCACCTAATGTTAAACCTGAAACTCCTGTCAGCGGAGACTTAAATAGTTTTTTAACACCCATTCCTAAAATAAAGCCGCCGGCGATTACAGATAAAACACGCTCCGAAGTACCGATATTTTCTTCAATACAGTCTTCTTCTATCTTATTTTTAATCTTGTCAAATGCAAATGTCAGTAGGTTACTCATAATTATTTCTGTTTTATATCTTTTATATGGTATAAACAAATGACGATCCAAAAAGGTTTAGCAATAGAATAATAGTTTTTTATATTGTTTCTCGGGTCACATCTCTTATATTCGTATTTAACAAATTAGAGATACATGCAAGTCAAAAAATATTCTGGAGAATTGGTACCTTTTAATGGCGAATCATTACGGCATTCTCTTTCCCGTTCTGGTGCCAATGCAGATCAGGTCAATCAGGTGTACGATAAAGTCCTTAACGAAATATATGACGGTATTTCAACAAGAGAGCTCTACCAGCTTGCTTTTGACACACTAAAAACCGTCCGAAACTCCTTCGCTGCACGCTACAGCCTAAAAAAGGCCCTGCGCGAACTGGGGCCTGAAGGCTTTTACTTCGAAAAGTATATTGCACACCTGCTCCGGTCTATCGGCTATGAAAGTACAACAGGGCAAACCGTACAAGGGCATGCGGTTTCGCACGAGCTAGATGTGGTAGCCTATAAAGATGGAAAATTGATTACTGCCGAATGTAAATTCCGAAACGATATCGATGCAAAAATTTCAGTGACAACACCGATGTATTACCTTTCGAGATTCAAAGATATCAGCGATATCGACTACCAGTTCTTTGGGAAACAGTTACAATTTAAAGAAGGCTGGCTGATTACAAATGCTTACTTCACGTCCGATTCAATTGATTTTGCGAAATATTATCACATCAATTTGCTGTCATGGGACTACCCAAAAGACAATAGCATTAAAAAGAGAGTCGACAAGGCTGTTTTTTACCCAGTTACCTGCCTAACAACACTTTCAGATCTTGAGGAACAACAACTATTAAAAAATCAGCTAATCTTAGTGAAAGACATTGTTAGCAATCCTGAAAAACTGGATCTTTTGAACTTAACAAAGGAAAGAAAAGAAAAGGTACTCAATGAGGCCCGCGAACTCATAACCTACAAAGTGGAAGAAGAGTATTAACGATAACCAAAAAGTGGGATGCATGACCTTTCTTAAAGGCATACATCCCACTTTTTTTTCTCATTCAATTAACGCTCAGAGCTTGGCCGGATGGTAAATTTTACCATAGTTAGCGAGATCACTTAAATCAGTCTTTTCCCAAAATATACCATAGATCGCAGCCCCAGAGCCGGACATAGCAGCATAAATTGCTCCTTTTTGATACAACGCCTCCTTGATTTCCTTCAACAGCGGATAATGCTCGAAAATTCCCTCCTCAAAATCATTCCGAATATGGAATTTCCACTCTTGAATAGGCAGCCGGATCGCTTCTTCCAAATTAACTTCGGGTGCTTTTGGCTGCACGCCGGCGTAAGCCTCCGCAGTAGAAATATGAAGATTAGGCATAATTACCGCAATGTGGTACTCATCCAGATTTAAGCTCAACGTTTTAAAGTCAGTTCCGATCCCTGTTGCAAAAACAGGCTTGTTCTGAATAAAAAAAGGACAATCAGCCCCAAGCTTTGCAGCGTACAGTTCGAGCTGCTCCGATGTAAGATTCAGATTGAACAGTACATTAAGGCCTTTCAGAACAAAAGAAGCATCCGCAGAACCTCCGCCTAAGCCAGCACCGATAGGAATTTGTTTGATTAAATCAATAGAAACTGCTGGGATGGTATAATCTTCCTTTAATAATTCAAAGGCCTTTACGCATAGATTATCATGAAGATTTCCCGGAATGCGTTCTCCTTGGATGTTTAGTGTTGTCTCCCCTGCTCCTGTTTCCAACAATTCGATAATATCATAAATCGGAAGCGGATAAAAAACACTGTTCAGTTCATGATAACCATCCTTGCGCTTGGCAATGATCTGCAGCCCAATATTTATCTTAGCATTTGCAAAAAGTATCATCTGAATTGATCTAAATCGTATATTTCAATTAATAGCTTACAAGTGAATAGATATTCTCGCTAAAACGAGATAACCTTCCTTTCGCCTTTAAAAAGTCCAAAGAGATAATAAAACTATAAGCAACAATCTCACCCCCAAGTCGCTCGATAAGTTTGCTGGCGGCGACGACAGTTCCCCCTGTTGCCAAAAGGTCATCGTGAACCAATATCCGGCTTCCTTTTTCAAACGCATCTTCATGGATTTCAATAGTTGCCTGACCGTATTCCAGTGCATAAGATTCAGCTACAGTTTTAAAAGGTAATTTACCTTGTTTCCGAATGGGGATGAAAGGTAAGCCTAATCGATTTGCAAGTAAAAATCCAAATAGGAATCCGCGGCTCTCGATTCCAGCAATCGCATCTATCTCTACACCTTGCAATTGCTCAACAATTGCTTCAACCATTTCATTACAGAGCGCCGCATCTTTCAGCAAAGGGGTAATATCTTTAAAGACAATACCTGGTTTAGGAAAATCCACGATATCTCGGATTTCCAATTTCAATTTATCTTGAATCATTCTCAAATATTAAATAAGGCGCAATCTTAGCAATTGCAAGATCTGAAAGTGTTCCTATTTTTGTCAAATCTTCTATATTGACATAGCTTCCATGTTGATCTCGATAATTGACAATCAGTTTCGCATCTTTTGGGCTAAGATACGGATGTTTGGCCAATGAAATTGCATCAACCTTATTAATATTGATTTTTTTGATCCCATCCAAGCTGGATACAACAATATAATCTTTAATCAGATCATAAGTTTCAGCAGTAACACCATAAACCTCCTTTAACTGTTCAATACGATAGAATCCGCCAAGAACATCCTTATATTTCAAAATACGTTTGGAGAGTACAGAACCTATCCCCTTAAGACTCTTTAACGCAGTTGTGTCACAAGTATTGATATCAATAAGTTCAGCTTTATTACTTTCAAATTTATCATACAGCAAGGACGTTCTATTTTGCTGCTTCGTGATTTCTGAATCTGGACTTGTTTTGATTTGAATATAAGGTTCCAGACGCTTATAGAGCCGATCATTAATGGAGTAAATTTTCTTCAGATCGGTTTTTTTTCTAAATCGGCCCCCTTTACTTTCATAGTTTTTCAGTACCGCAATCTGTTTATCAGAAAGCCCCAATTTATGCCAGTCTGCATGTGGTAAATTATTTGGATCAAAATAGAATAGTTTGGACTCCTCTATAAGCGGGGTCTGCGAGCCCCGTGGCTTGTTTTCATTTTTAGTGGAATAGGTTATATTCAGCTCCTGTTTGTTTGCCGAACCGGAGATCTCCAGGGTGTCATGAAACGATTGTTCAAAAACTTTCGCCTGATTTGGAATTGGATCCTCAGCATCTCGTTTAATCAATGAATAGATCGTGACAAACAGAGCGATTATCATCAAAATAATAAAAAAACCA
>JALAGS010000131.1 GCA_022712315.1 Sphingobacterium sp.
GTCTTAAATATAAAAAAAATATCATAAATAAAGTTGGATAATTCCGCATTAATGTCATAACAAATTAAACATTGTGTCGTTATAGCTGTAAACAATATTTTCCCTGCCAAAAAGATTCTTTGAAAGGGAAAGTATAGACAAATTGTATGGTATGAAGTGCAATTATATTGCATATAAAAAGCAATTTATCTATGTTTGGAAAAATGTAAAGCAAAAAAAAGCGTACGATTTTTATGAAAAAAATATTTTTGGCTGTCGGTGGAATACTGATATTTGGTGCATTATCCAATAAAGCGCAGGCTCAATTGGACAATAGAGGTGCTATTGGTGGACGATTTGGGTCTGCTCAGGGAATTACTTATCGTCATACGCTTAACTCGAATCATGCTTTAGAAGGTATTATGAGTATTCAAAGCAATTCTGACTTTCGTCGTTTTCGTGTTGTGGGACTATATGAAATCTATAAACCATTGACCGCTGGGTTTAATTGGTATTATGGTTTTGGTGGCAGTATAGGTTCTTATAAGGAGAAAGACAAAATTATTGATGGCCAGCGTCATTCTTTTGATTCACAGCTTAATCTGAGTATTGACGGTATCGTCGGTATTGAATATAATATTCCGCAAGCACCGTTTCAAATCTCATTGGATGTAAAACCCTATTTTGATTTTCTAAACGAATCCAGTATCAAATTATTTGATCCGATCGGTTTTTCTGTAAGGTATAAATTCTAAAAAAGACTATCATAAATAAGCATAGCGGGAGATCCCGCTATGCTTATTTATGATCATGCTTATGTGTTAAGCCATCCAGATTTTACCGAGCAATTCCTGTAGGAAGGTTTGTTCTTTAAGCGGACGGATTTCATACACCTTTTTATTGTTCTTTTTGATTTGAACAGGGATTTCGCGCATTAAACCATCTCGAGCTACCAGGAAGTTTAATATTTCTCCTTCTTTGGCATGCTGAATAATGAAATCCATTTCTTTGTCTTTAATATCGAGCCTATTGTTGTTAATTGCAATCAGTTCGTCTCTGACATTCAATCCGGCATCGTAAGCACCCGAATCTTTTTCCACTGTGGCTACGACAATTAATCCGTCTATTTTGTTGGTTGTGATACCCAGTGTTAAGTTATTGCTGTTCACATTGGTGTCTACAATCTCGTAACCAACGAGATTAAAGTAATCATTGTACTCCAGTTCTCCATCCTGATGGGCAGCGTCGAAAATGTCGTCCAACGACGTGCCTGCGATTCGTTCGGCAAGACTTCTAAATTCATTTTCTTCAAATCCGCGGTCAAGTTTTAGGAAAAACTCTGCATAAGCTTCGCGAATAACATCATCTAATTTTATCTTGCCTTCCGTTGCGGCTATAATTTTAATATCCAGCAATGCTGTTAGCATGGCTCCTTTGTTATAGTAGGAAATGCCCGAATTCATCGAATTTTCATCAGGCCTGTAATATTTGATCCAGGTATCGAAACTTGAGGCGGCCGCAGACTGTATGGTATGTCCGGGGCGATTCAAAACAATATTGAAATCGTTAGCTAATAAGGAGAGATACTCTTTCTCATCGTAAAACCCGCAGCGTTTTATAATTAAATTATCGTAATACGACGTGAACCCTTCCATGATCCAAAGGCCTGTAGTATAATTTTCAGCATCGTAATTAAAAGGGCCTAAAGCTTTTGGGCGCAGCCGTTTTACATTCCAGAGGTGAAAATACTCATGTGCAACGAGGCTTAAATAATTTTTGTAGCTCGTTTCATTAAGATATGCATTTCTGGAGGCACCCAATACTGTTGAATTGAGATGTTCTAAACCACCGCCTCCAGATTGGTAGTTGTGGGTAATAATAACATATCGTTCATTTGGGTTTGAGCCCCAAATGCGAGTTTCTTCTTCAACGATTCGTGTGATGTCTCTTGTGAGCCGTTCTTTATCATAGCTGCCACCTCCGACCATGGCACATTCATGTTCGACACCGGCCGCCTGAAATTTCCAGATATCCTGGTTGCCAGCCTCGATGGGGCTATCGTACAGCACATCAAAATTTGCTGCATAAAATTTATGCTCTTCAATTTGTTTGAGTCCGGTGGAGATACTTGCCCAAGTGTCTTTTAGATTTATGCGGACAGTCGAAGGAATGTCAATACGGCCATCCATATACAAGAAAGTTGCAGTGGGCACGATGAAAGCATGGTCGCTATCGAAAAAGTTGGTGCGTACCGAAACCTCAAAACCATATACTGCGTAGATGACTTCGATTTGATCCAATGATTCTGTGGGTATGCGCCAGGTGTTTTTAGAAATTTTTTGATGGGAAATTGTATTTCCTGTTTTGTCAAGTGATCGGAAGCGCTCTACGTTTTTAGCGTATTCGCGAATTAAATAAGATCCAGGGGACCAGACCGGCATTTTTAGATCGACATAAGGCTGATTGAGCTTTTCGATGCTCATTTTTACTTCGATGTAATGCGCTTGTACTTCTGAAAATGATACCTCAAAATGTATTTCAGGTATGTTTAAATGGTCACTGTCCATGAAAAAATGATTTTAGTATGAGCTTACAAAATTAAAAGTATCGTACGCTTAACCAAACAAAAAAATATATTGTTGGTTCTATAATTACGATGAGTACTACGATTTGCCATGTTGTTTAAAAGAAAAATAATGATACCGATGGCAATTAATAGTACCCTCCAATATACATGTTTTTTCCTTAAAGTGCTTTATGTTATTGATTAGAAAGAACCTTTAATTCGCTTTTATAGCTGTTAATGTTTGCGAAATCAGAAGGGCTTTATAGGGGGAATTGATTGAAAAATTGCTGACCATTATTGTTGTATAGGATTGCGGGTCGGTTCTTATCGGATTGGGTGATACCGCAAAAATTCTGTTTTTTATCAGAATTTTTGCTAAGTTTGATACAGTAGTTTACCGGGGGAAAATAATCAAGAATTTGTATGATCTTAGTTGTTGATAGCGGCTCTTCAAAGTCGGATTGGAAGTTGGAATTGCCAGATAGTGCGCCTATCTCATTCAGTACAAATGGACTCAATCCTTTTTTTGTCAATGAGAAGGAAATTACACGTGTCATCAAGGAAATACCCGAAATTATTCCTTATGCTGATGAAGTTACCGAATTGTATTTTTTTGGCGCGGGATGCATCACACCTGATCGTAGAGAGATGGTTTCGAATGCATTGACTCCTTTGTTCGAAAATGCTTACATTTCCGTTGAGAATGATCTTTTTGGAAGTGCTTTAGCGACATGTGGTAATAAAAAAGGTTATGTGGCGACACTAGGAACTGGGTCGGATTTGAGTTTCTTTGATGGGGAGGAGCTAATGCCTTCGCATAATGGAAACGGCTATGTATTGGGAGACGAAGGTTCGGGCGCTTATTTTGGAAAGAATTTAGTCAGACTTTTCTTATACGGGCGTATGCCGAAAGATCTCAACGAAAAATTTGCGACTAAATATCGGATCAATAAGGAGATCGTAATAAAAAATGTTTACCAGAAAGAGCGGCCTAATGCTTTTTTAGCATCTTTTGCTCCTTTTATGTCAGATAATATTACACATCCTTATATTATTGATTTAGTAAAGAGCGGATTTGAAGAATTTGTGCAGGCTTCGATTTTGACCTATCCTGACTATAATAAATATGACTGTCACTTTGTAGGTTCTATTGCTTATAGTTTTGATTTAATTTTACGAGAGGTGTGTGAAGCGCATCAGATAAAGGTGGGGACAATTTTAAAATCACCTATTAATGAATTGTTTGATGCTGTATTGGAAAGAGAGAGTAATTCATTGTTAAGTCTTTAAAAATAATTAAATATGATTATTGCAACAATTATGGTGTATATGTCAATGTTATTTGGCAATCCCAATTTTTATGATTTTAAGTTTACGACACTTGAAGGCCAAGAAGTGAAAATGTCCGATTTTAAAGGAAAGAAAATATTGATCGTGAATACAGCCTCTAAATGCGGATTCACAAAACAGTATAAAGATCTGGAGGAATTGCACAAAACCTTTGGCGATAAGCTCGTTATTATTGGTTTTCCGGCAAATAATTTTGGGCAACAAGAGCCTGGGTCAAACGCTCAGATTCAGGAGTTTTGTGAACAAAATTATGGAGTCGATTTTTTAATGGCTGAGAAGGTCGATGTAAAGGGGGATCAGATTTCACCCTTATTTAAGTATCTAACTGCACAGGAGAATCCGGATTTTAAAGGCGAGATTAAATGGAACTTTGAAAAGTTTCTGATTGATGAACAAGGTAAGCTTGTACACCGTTTCCGTTCAGCAACCAATCCGCTTGACCCAGCTATTGTGAACTGGGTGGAAAACAAGAAATAGAAGAGTAATAAGACAAAAAAGCTGCAAACTGCAGCTTTTTTGTCTTATTACTTCTTAGGGAATCCAATGTCCCCTGATTTGATTATAACTCCGGTTGAAAAGGAGTGATTTTACCTGTTTGGCTTTTGTTTATTTTATGTGAATTGTTGGCTTATTTGATATATGCATTGTACAAAGCTTCTATGCAGTCCTTAAGTAAAGGGTTGAAGTCATCGTTATCGGGAATATTGCAGCCATTTGTGATAACAATAAAGCCATATTTCTTTGCAGGGTTGAAAAACATAGCACTATAAAGTCCGTAGGCCGAGCCTGTATGTCCTGTCAGCGTAATTCCAGGTACAATTTTAGAATTGTTCATAATCGCCAATCCATAGCCAGATTCCTTATTTACAGCCGTCTGCATCATCTTCGCGTACTTTTTACTGATGATGTTTTTTCCTTGACTGTGGCCGTAATTCATATGCATCATCATATATCTTGCTAAATCCAAGGCAGATATTTTCATCCCGCCTGTTGGGGAAAGTAGGGGCGTGGTGTAACCTAAAATATACTGGCTAAGTTCTTCCCGACGTGGATTATAGGCGCTAGACTCTTCATGCGGTGTTCCTTTCTCATCAAAGGAATATAAAGGAACAAATCTCTTTTGGTCCAGAGAATCGATGCAATAACCTCCATATAGGTTGAGCGGTTTGAGGATATGATTAACAATATAGCTGTCGATACGCTTATTAGTCAGTTTCTCGAGAACGGCCCCTGCCATATTAAAATTGAGATTACAATACTGGTATTGTGCACCAGGTTCATAACGATTGTAAGAATCTTTCCAGTTTGGGTTCTTGGTCGGGTTAATAACATCAAGATTAAAATAACCGTTTTTATCGTTGATACTGGAGGTGTGAGAAAGGACCATCCGAAGTGTGATTTTTTTGTCTGGGAAATTGGGATTTCTGATTGGAAACCCAATCAGCTCGCCAAAGTCGTCGTCCAACTTGCACCTTCCATGTGCTATTAATTGCATAAATGATGTTGCGGTGAATGATTTTGAAATAGAAGCAATTCTAAAGAGATCATTTTCCCCAAGGGCCGTTTTTGCTTCCAAATTTTTGTAACCGTAATTTTTGTGGAACTCAATCTCATTATTTTTAACAACGACAACGCTAAGCCCAATTGCATCATACCGATGCATAATTTCTGTTAAATCACGGTCGATTTCTGTATGCTGTCCAAACAAGGTGCTGGGAAATAACAAGAAAATCACGGAAAAGAGTAGGAGAGAATGCTTTCTCATAGAATCGATTTGTTGGAATGTTAGTTATGGCATAAATGTAAGAAATCTATGCCAATAATTAGAATAAGCCCTTTTTAACCTATCCCCGGTATAAACTATGGTACCAAGTTGTTTAAATAAAAACTATTTTTATTTAAAACTATTCTAAACAATAAAATAATATCGTATGTTTGCGCCGACAAATAATTTTTACGAACTCTCAATTTATTAACATGAAAAGATCTTTTCTAGGACTTGTTTTAAGTCTAGGATTGGTAGGAGCAATTCATTTGGATGCATCGGCGCAAAGTAAGGGGATACATGGCCGTGTTAAAACCAAAGATGGTGCACCGATTGAATCGGCGACGGTAACGATAGTTTCTTTAGGCAGGTCGACTTCGACTTCCGGTGATGGTAGCTTTCATTTTTCTAATCTTCCTGATGGAACTTATACTATTCGGATCAAAAGTATCGGAAATGGTGCAGAGGAGCGTACAATCGAGGTTAAAAATGGGAAGGCAACAGCCATTAACGTTGCTTTGAATGTTTCTGAATCTCAATTGGAGCAAGTGGAAGTGGTGGGTTACAACTCGCATAACAGTAAAACAGTTAATGTCGGTAAGGCGGGGATTATTGATAGAGATCTGCCTCAGAGTGTACAAATTATAAATGAGCAGGTGATTTCTGATCAACAGGTCAACCGCTTGAGTGATGCGCTTAAAAATGCAAACGGTGTCGCTATGGGAGCGAATCGAGGCGGTGTAAATGAAAATTTCTACGCGAGAGGATATAGTTTAGGCGGGAATAATATATTTAAGAATGGTGCCCGAACCAACAATGGTGGTTCGATAGAGGCAAGTACCTTGGAGTCTGTGGAGATTCTAAAAGGTAGCTCGGCTTTGTTGTATGGAGGTGTATCGGGTGGAGCTGTTGTCAATTTAGTAACAAAAAAGCCGAAGTTTTACTATGGAGGGGAAGCTTCCATGCGTGTTGGAAGTTACGACTTTTATAAACCAACGGTAGATGTATATGGACCTATTTCCAATAAAGTTGCTTTCCGTGTGATAGGAACTTATGAAAAAGCCGGCAGCTTCAGAGATCAGGTCAAGTCAAAGCGTACTTATGTAAATCCTTCTGTTCTATATAAAATATCGGATAAAACAGATCTGAATTTTACATTTGATTACTTAAAAAGTGATTTCACACCAGATTTTGGGATGGGAACCGTAGACGGAAAGTTGAATAATGAAGTTGGGAGGAATACTTTTATGAACGTACCTTTCGCTTTCAACAGGACAAACACCTCAAACGGGCAGATCAATTTGAATCATAAGTTTAATGAGTCATGGAATCTTAATGCGATAGCAAGTTACCAAACATATGATCGTGATTATTATGGATCAGATCGGATACAAGCCAATAAGGATGGGCTTGCTGCCAGGAGCTTAACTCGATCTAGATCAAATGAATTTACGGCCAACCAGCAATTGAACTTAACCGGTGTTGTAAAAACAGGGACAATCAAGCATAAGATTTTGGTGGGAGCGGATGCAGATCAATCGCATGCAAATGCGTATGCGTTTAATATCGATGCATCAAACAATATTAAGGTCTATGACAAGACGCTCAAAAAGGATGTATTAACGACAACATACGATTCTATTTATGTTTTTAACCCTTCACAAACCGCAGCGCATTTAGCTTCGGGAAAGGGACTTCGGACAGATATGCCACAAGCAGATCTATTGACCAAAACAACGACGGATATCTACCGTTATGGTGTTTTTTTTCAGGATTTAATTGAAGTTACCGAAAAGTTTAAAGTATTGGCTGGTATTCGCTATACCTATCAACGTACACCGAATTCGGAAAAATATACCTATGCGACAAATCAATCGGAAGAAATCATAAATTTAGATGGTCAAAAAAATCCAATCGGAGCTAAGGTGGATAAAGCATGGTCGCCTAAATTTGGATTAATTTATCAGCCGATTCCATCATCAAGTGTTTATGTGACCTATGCTAATAACTTTACATCGAATTCAGGATACGATGTAAATTATCAGCCATTAGCGCCGTCCATAATCGACCAGTATGAAGCAGGGGTAAAAAATGACTTCTTTAACGGTCGTTTATCGGCAAATGTCGCTTGGTATAGAATCAACAATAATAAATTTGCTCAGCAATTATTGGTGTTACCTGATGGTACAAATAATAGCGATGCAAATATGAAAGAATTTTCCGGAAAGACGGCCTCAAGTGGTTTGGAAGTAGATGTTACCGGAACCTTATTACCAGGATTAAATGTTATTGCTGGTTATTCGTACAATTATATGCGCTATACTGAAACTAATCCGATTTCGAGTTATACGACGATTGTTAACGGGCAATCAAAAGTGACAGAGATCTCAGGAAGCGAAGAAAATGTCCGTTTAGTAGGAACAACGGCGCATACCGCTAATGGAACTGTATTTTATACTATTCAAAATGGATCAGTCAAAGGATTGAAACTAGGTTTCTCTGCATTTTATACTGGCCGTCGTAATGCTGGTTGGAATAACAGTAAGATTAATGTTCGTGACGGCGTAAATCGTTTGATCTCAGTTAGTCCATTTACAACAATAGATTTTTCCGTTGGCTATGCTTACAAAAACTGGAGTATCCTAGGTAAGCTATCTAATATTACCAATGCGTTCAACTACTATATTCATGAAAACTATAGTGTAAATCCGATTCCCCCACGTAGTTTTATGGCAACATTGGCTTATAAATTCGAGAAGAGATAAAACGACTCCCCAATATATAAAAAACGGAGCCCGCATGCTGTGGACTCCGTTTTTTTATGTTGACAAGCTCGATAGATATATTTTTAGGAGCCATTGAAATTAAGGTACTCTCTTTGAATACATTCCATAAATTCTCCTAAAGCGCTGTTTTTGCTTTTTATATTGGAAACGAGGATAACTTCTGTTTTACTTTCCACATCCTCAAGTTTCCTGATTTTTAGTTTTAAGTGTGGATATTGTTTGATAGTGGATGCGGGCACTACTGCAAGCCCTAATCCTTGCGATACCAATTCGAGAATGGAAGACATCGAATTGCTCTGATGGACAAATTTGGGTTCGAATCCCATACGGTTACAGGTATTGATAACTAGGCGATGATATTCGGAAGCGTATTTCTGATTGAAGGAAATAAAACTTTCATTAAAGAAGTTGATCGCATTGAAGTCAACCTGTGCATGTCCTACAATCACCATGGGGTCTTCGAAAAGTGGAGTTGTCAGCAATTCACTCGAATAAATTGGAGCACGCATGATACCTAGATCCAATTTTCCATTTTCCAAAGCCAGCTTTTGTTTCTGTGTCGAAGTTTCAAAAAGACTAACCCGTAGGTATGGAAACTTTTGTTGAATTTGCTTCAATACCGTGGCAAGCATCTTTTTTGGCGTTGAACTGATATAGCCCAATTTGAATTCTCCAGAGATATTGTTGTGAATCTGCTTGGTAATTGTTTTGCTATGCTCGATATTCTGTAAGATCTCAACAACCTCTTCCAAAAAGTATTTACCAGCTTCCGTTAATTCGACGCGTTTGTTGGTGCGAAAGAAAAGAATGACGCCTAATTCGTCCTCTAGATCTTTAATCTGCCGACTTAATGGCGGTTGAGACATAAATAAGCGTTCTGCTGCTCTGCCAAAATGAAGTTCTTCGGCTACTGTTTTGAAATAAATAAGATGTCGGATTTCCATCGATACTTTTTTGGTATGAATTGATGACAAAATAAATATTTTTAATGAATTCTAGTTAGTCCTACCTTTAAATTATTAAAAATTAGTGGATGAAATACTTTTGATCGGTTAATATAAAAGACTGAAGAATGGATAATTCATCTGAACCTCAAACAACAAATAATTTAAAGATGAACAAAGCGACACTACAAGAAATTGAAGCAAGGTTTGACAATGACGTGGAACGGTTTTCAAATTTAGAAACAGGCCAAGCTACAACATTGGATGCGGTCTGGAATATGGAATTGATCACAGATGCCATTTCTAGTCTTTATCCCAATGCAAAACATATTCTGGATATCGGATGCGGAGCAGGGAATTACGATGTAAAGCTTCTGCAAAAATTGCATTCCAATCCAAATGTTAGTTTAGTGGATTTAAGCCAGCCTATGTTGAATAGAGCAAAGGAACGCATCGGGGCATTAACTAGTGGTCAAATTCATTTAATAAAAGGAGACTTCAGAGAAGCCGCTTTGGAGGAAAACCAGTTTGATGTCATTATCGCAACGTCAGTTTTACATCATCTGCGAGACGATGAAGATTGGGACAATACCTTTAAGAAGTTATTCCGATTATTGCGAACTGGAGGAAGCTTATGGATCTTTGATTTAATTGAGCAAAATAATGAGCATCTTCAGAAGTTAATCTATATGGAAAAATATGGGGAATATTTGACGAAGCTGCGGGATGAAGAATACCGTGATCACGTTTTTGACTATATCGAACATGAAGATACACCGAGATCCCTGATCTATCAACTCAATTTATTGACACAGGTAGGCTTCAAAAATATTGATGTTTTACATAAAAATCTATGTTTTGCTTCCTTTATGGCATTTAAGTGATTTTTTTGAATTAGACTTTTACACATGTGTTACAGGAGTGCTTTCAAAAGCTATTTGAGCCAAGTTGAAGAAAAAATAAGTATTTTTCGTAACAAATTTTGTTAATAGCGGGTTTAAATACACTTAAATGGGGTGCAAAACAAATAAGGCGATACGGGGAGTATCGCCATAAAATCACACTAACTATTAAAAAACCTATAGGACTAGGAATTTACAAATTCAATAAACCAATGTCTGTTTCATCCCGCGCTCTTCTACTTTTATTCCTCGTCACATGCGAGA
>JALAGS010000010.1 GCA_022712315.1 Sphingobacterium sp.
ATCTTATCCCTTATCAAATTCTTGATATGTTCGATCCCTTTAATATTATTTAGGAATTTTTCCATCGAGTGATTGAAAGTAAAATAAGAATACGAATCATTTGGAATACCATAGGCAATTCCATTGTCGGTTATTTTAGCAAGTTTCTTATTGAATTTTTCAAGGTCCTTTTTCTGTAAATGATCGTAAAGTAGATCATTAATTTTCTCCTCCAAAGCCATATTGATAAAACGATCATCCGGTTTTTTAAAAGATTTCACATACTCTTCGGCTTGTTTTATAAGCTCTTTTCCTTTTGCATCTTTATCGTAATAATTCGTTTCGCCACCATGCCCTGTATTTTCAGCATATCCGGCATGTTTACCATTAATATATAGAGAGGCTGTAAATGCCTCCGTCTCCTGACTTAAAGAAGGAAAATGTTTAACATTTTTAAGTTCAATATTCATAAAATATTATTTAAAAGGTGAATAAATCCATAAGTTGGAAGGCGGTTAATAATTAACCTTTTTAGGAACTAAATACTATAAGGCGGTAAATAATTTGTGGAAATTCAGGAATCCCTTAACTGATTTATGAGTTCGAAGAGCGAAACGTTTACCAGAGATCACTTCAAAGTAGTTTAGGGAAAACTTCTCAATCGGTAAAACAAGACTTTGCGAGCCAAATTCAATTTCTATCAGCTCATTATTGATCCGAAATTTTGAGTCAACATTCCGGTTCCAAAGAGCAATCTTGCAGTCAAAGATTTTCCCAATCAAACTATTTTCAGATATAAGATGGATTTTCGCATTAGGGAACTCACAAATGAGTTCCCTAAAATTTTCTCTGCTTGGAAGATAGCCTACCGAAGCAAAAGCAATAGATTTTGCATTATTAACATACTGTGGAAAAAAGTGTGCAAAACACAAGATATCTGTACAAGTAGAAGCGATAAACAAATGAATTACAGAAATCGGAATTTGATGATGGGCTTTCCAGATACCACTGGCAACCTCGTTTACATATCCGTTGTTCTTCCAAACTTCCTCTGGCTGATTTGATAAACATCTATAATTAAACTCAAAACCGGTAGGAGATCTTTCAAAAAATGGTTCAAAGAATCGGATCACTTCCTGATCCAAATTATC
This sequence comes from Sphingobacterium sp., assembly GCA_022712315.1. Lineage (GTDB taxonomy): Bacteria > Bacteroidota > Bacteroidia > Sphingobacteriales > Sphingobacteriaceae > Sphingobacterium. The sequence goes on from JALAGS010000010.1 coordinate 1,131, forward strand.
CGCATTCATTAGCGGGACGATGAGCGTCCATATCCCCTAGATTCTTGATTTGGGATATGCTTATTTATTAATTGCTGAATGGTAACATTAGAATCCACTACATTTCCTTTTTGTTTCATATCAGCAATGGCCTGATTATACCCATTTGTATAACCTTCGGATTGAAATTTGGCAGCACGGTTTTTCAGGGCCTGAATCCCCCTATATACCAGGTAAGAGATACCTGTATCAAACAGGATCGAAAGGGCGAGTCTTTTATTGTCAGATTTCAATCCCTGAGGGTTAAGCGCAGTATGTTGAAACCTAGTGCCATCGGATAATTCCACAATATGTCCATTTTTAAATTTTTTCTTTTGCTCTTCGGTGAGCGTCTCTGAATTTACCATTAATGGAACATTTACCTTTTCAGGATCATAGGAAATAAATTCTTTGGTCTGTTCATCGTATTCGATGATTATCTTTCTGACCTTACCCTTTTGTACTTCTTGCTCCTTGGCAATATTGTCAATCTCACCATTTTGAAGTTTCTGACTTTCGTTTTCATCCAATAACTCATGTGCTTTTGCTACTTTGTATATTGGATGCACATTCAGGCTCACACTTCCGTCATCATTTTTCTTTAAAGATAGTTTTGCATCGAGTTCGGGAATAGATAACCCATCAAATTTAAGGTCCTTAAAATTTGTCATTTCAGTTCTTCTGCCAGTCAATAGTGCATTGATATTGTCCCTGGAGAGAAGTATTCGCCCTTGAATATATAGTCCCAGTTTTTCAAGTTCACCAAGGGGAAGTTCGTTGTCTTTAAATTGATTCATGTTACTATCTAATTATTGGATTAACGTTTTAAACCATAAGAAGCTTTTTGGACTTCTTCGTTACTATTAGAAATTGCTGGAGTTTTTATATCATTGCCGTTTTTGACATCTAGCAACGATTGGTAGAGCCTGTCATTTTTTGAGAGTACAAATTTCTTCCCCGTGTCCTCTACTTCCATCTGAAGCCTTCCCCTTTTCAGTTGACTGGTTACTTTATAAACCGAATCCTTGTACGGAATGATATCGCCAATAAACAGTTTGGATTCATTTTTTTGCTGGCTTTTATTAGTGGTTTGCTGGTTAAGTTCACGTTTACGCTCAAAATCCAGCAGATAAGAAAATATCTTTTCCGCATCCGTTGCAGCAGCATGGATTTCATAAGGATTATTTTTTAACATTTCGATCCACCCTTTTACATAAGCAGCATGCTGGCCTGGATCATGACCTATCTTAAACTCATCACCGATCAGCATAGAGGCAATCTCCGCCCTTAATTCTTCCCGTGCATAGCCTTCACTTCCAAACCTGTTAAACAGGGACCTGTTGAGCCTGTCCTGATGTCCAGTCCAATGCCCAAGCTCATGAAGAAGGGTAGCATAATAGCGATCAGGAGTGGTAAACTGTTCTTTTAAGGGCATCGTTATACTGTCAGAACGGAGGCTATAATACGCCTCATCTCCTTTTCTGTGATTGACCACCGCACCGGAAAGGAGAACCAGATCTTCCGCACGGACTATTGGGTCCCAATCAGATTTCAATTGGGGCTTTAATTCTAATTTTGGAATTCCACTGACCTGTTCAGCGTTAAAGACCCAAGCCGCTGTAACAATGGCACGTTCCAAAGGCGTCCGTACTTTTATGCTTTTGCCATTTTCATCAAGGACTTTTTTCCCGTTTTCATCTAATTTTGGGATAAGATCATGGGTTTTGACAAATTGAACCAGCGTACCCTTTTCACCCTTGTTTATTTGCCAGCCTTTGGAATCCGCCTGCTTGAAAGTCAGCCATCGGGGGTCTTCCCTGCCTGAATTCAGCAATGAAAAGATATTGATTCCTTTATATCTATTTCCTGTAATTGCGTTATAAGGAAGACTGAAATCGGTTGGCGCAGAATTCCAAGGCTTCTGCCAGGGAGCTGTTCCTTTCTCTAATTTTTCGATAAGGGCGGCGGCAACCTGTTCGTGCAGTGATTTTACCTTATTGTTCATCCTCCTCTCCTTCCTCGTTATTTTCCTCTTCGAAAGGAAATTCGTCACCATAAGATATACCGTATATCACTGCCTCTTCGGGCGTAAGCCCAATTTCTTCGCCTTCTTTCAGAATTCTAAGTTTCTCATTAAGGCTTTCAAAAGATTTATTCATTTTTTTGTTCGTTTAAAGGATTTAAGCTGAACTCATTAAGTTTTTTAAGAAAAAGAATGGGGTCAATAAATTGACCCCGGATTTTGACTGAGAGATGGAGATGCTCTCCGGTCGCCAGACCTGTTCTGCCGCTTACACCTAGTAGATGACCGGGCGGTAAACATTCGCCTTTTTGGACCAATAGTCGAGATAGATGTCCGTATATAATCTGAATTTCATCACCTGATTCTATTACCAGAAATTTACCCAGCGTAGGACTTTCCGCGGCATTCACCACATTTCCTGAAATTATATTAAAGATGGGTGAATCCTTGGCGGCAAGATCTACACCGTTATGATGAATAGGTTTTAATTTTATCGGATGTACCCTAAAACCGTAAGGCGACGTTACCCGCATTTTTTCAAGAGGGAGACTAAAATCTAGGGATTGCCCAACGGTATTTAAGGAAATAAAAAGCAATAGAAATACCCAGATTATTGGACTACAATAAACAGGACAACGAATATTATACATAATGAAATTAAACCAGTGTTCTGAAAATTATTCCGATGAATTTTTGTACTTATCCGCTAAGGATTCTTTTTCGGTAGGCTCGGTATACCGAAATCCGGTAACTGCTTCAACAACTGAATTAACTTCCTCTTTGATCTTTTTGAAATTTGCCAGCAGTATCTGTTCTTTTTTCTCACCAAAATCATAGAATATGGGTAATTCTCTATAATGCTGCTCTTCCTGTTTTATCGCTCCAACATCAATATTTATCCGGCAGTTAACGGCTGAGGTCCTGAATTTTCCGGTAAATTTCTCTACGGCATCAGAAGCGACAAGTCCTACCATCTGACCTGCAGGCAGTGCCGCGATTTTACCGGCAGGGATAAGGGGTTCGAGTTTTTCTGACAGGGATATAGAAGTTTTATTCCTGTCGATACTAAGGCTTTCGCTCTGCTGTTTTACTTTTCCAAAGATCCTTTCTAACCACTCAAGGGTATCTTTGTTCTGCACGCTTCCTGATAGAACATTCCCCACTACCGAAGTAATCGTTGCGGAAGTTTCTTTGCCATACTGCTGCTGAAATTGTTGTAAGCTCTGGATACCCAAGACAGTCGCCACAAGATTACTTCGAGCCTGACTAAGAACCTGTTCTATACGGTATAAATATAAACTCGGAGCCTCATCAACGACTATTCCAACAGGAAGGTTTCCTTTGGAATTTACCAGTTTTGTAACACGGTTCACGACAACCGATAAACATGCAGAATTGATACTCTGGGTAGCGGGATCATTAGCCAAGATCAGTATTCCGGGATGTTTGGGATTACTGACCTGAAGTTCAAAGTCATCTCCGCCAAAAACCCAGAACGTTTCTTTTGTCGCTAGCCTGCTGATAAAGATCTTTAATGTTCCTACCTGTCCCTCCAGCTGCTCAAAAGCACGCGCCTTATAAGCTGTCATAAAAGGAGACAAAAGCGAATTAAGTTCTTCGTTGCTAAAGAGTGTGTCAAAAACATCTTCGTAGGACATGTTCAAAAATGCCAGAACATGTGGCAAGGTTGAATAGCGTCCATTTTCATACTTACAAAAGAAGTAGATACAGGCCGTTAAGAAATTCACGGCAGATTGGGTAAAAAACTGGTCGCTTCCTCCACTTTTATCACCCTTTTTAAGGGCCTCTACCAATGCTTCGGCAGTTTCATTTGCATCTGCGAGGGTCTGCAAATATTCCGGTTTAAATGGATTTGACCGGCGGCTTCTAGATGGATCATTCAGATTAATGACATGGAATTCATAATCCAGCATTTTTCCATCCTGTTTCGCCAGCAGGTAATGATAGTAAGCAATCTTTCCAAGATCAGGATACTTTAGATCATAAATACACATGGTAAAAGAATTTGCTATCATTTGACGCAGAATAGGCATAATGACCCCAAAGCTTTTACCGCTTCCCGGAACTCCGCAGACCAAACAGCCCCTAAATAAGTTTTCCAGTGGAATATAGCCTTGATTTACTTTTCCCTTATAATAAAACAACATAGGAATATTGACAGAATATGGCGTGATTTTCGCCTGGGTGAGCTGCATAAAGGATTCTTCCTCGATATTCCATTTATCTTTCCCTAATCTAGAGCTGATAATCTTTGAAATGTTGTCTAATGCAACATGGATCAGGACAATCCCCAGAAAAGAGCTGAATACATAACCAAGATCATAATAATTCAGCCCGTATAGAACCGGTTTCCCTTTTTGACCGTGCAGCCATACCGCGAGCGCAATTATTAAAAATCCAAGCGTGAGGGGATAAACAATATGGTTCTTGGGATTTAGATCTTTCTTCTTTTTACTCAGGGTACCGATAGAAACCAGTATGACCAAAAAAACAGTAAATAGCTTACTGGCCAGCAGTCCCGAATAAAAAGGCATCCTTGCCAGCTTGGTTGCAAAAAGTAAATTTGTTTTGTTTAGAATCCCATATTCAAGGGATTTCTCAACATAAAGAAAGAGATAGAACTCCAGAAAAATGGAAAGATAAATGGCAAACTGGAAGAATCTATAAAGGCCCTGTTGTTCTTTTGTTTCTTCCATTTTTTTATTGATTATAGAGAATCTGCATTCAGGATATCCTGGTATTTGATTTTCAGGTCAATTGCCCTGCCTGACAACTGTTTTTCAGTGAGACTTACCCGCAATATTTTATTGCCCGGAAATGTTACTTTTTTAAGAACATAAATATTCCGGTTCTTTTTCTTTAGGAGGTCGAATGGCTGAAATTGCCAGATGGGTTCTATCTCAACCGACTGGACATTTGTTGCCTTGGTGATTCTTTTATCTTCCACAAAAAAACGTAGCTGATCTGGCCTAAATGAAAGGTTCGTATTATTGACAAATGAAAGATCCAGAAAAATGAAATCACCGATCGTTCTGATACCGTTCAGATAGATCCCTATTCCAAACTTCTCTTCCTTCCTCTTTGGGCGGTTACCGGATTGGGTTAAAAGAGTATAGGATAAGGACCTCATCTGGCTCCTGCTCAGGTTATTTTCCGAAGGCTCCAGCGGAACCGTAGATAAAGGATTTATTTCATAAAGAACCGGCGACTGTGCTTCAATATCCTGACCAGTTTTCAAGGCCCGGAACTGTGTCATGAAATTTTCTCCGACCACTGTAATGCTGCCGAGTTCTGTCCCCGAATCATCTAGATTCATGCTGTCCGGAACAATTTTAAGCCGGAGCAAATTATCTATAGGCAAATCTGCCACTACTCTTTTGGAAGAGATATCCACATATTTGATCGGTTCCGGTGAAAGGATGTGAACTGTATTTCCCTTGGAAATCCTGATAGATTTAAGGTCGCTAAGTAAATGGTCTCCACCTGACTGTGCCATTGTCGGGGTTGCGGCGAGCAAAAATATCGCCGATAAAAACAGAAATAGATTTCTCATAATTGAAAATGATGAATGATTATTTGTATTGTTTTTGATTTTCACGAAGTGCTTGTGGGTCTATCAAATAGACCAGCGTATTATATTTGATTTTCGCCCTGTTTTTTCTGATATACCTGGAAACTGCCGTAGTAGTCGACTGAAACATCCTCTGGATCACACCCATAATGATCTGGTTCTGGTTTTCTCCCCCCTGTATTGAAATTCCCTGAGAAGAATTTGCGCCAAGCTCTTTGCTGAATTCCCTGAAAGCAGATGCGGGCACATAAAGGCCCTGAAGACCATCATTATCATACAGATCAAGTTTTACGGGTAGGATCTTACCTCCCTGCATAATTGAGCTAATGCTCAAAAGGACACGCTGGCCGGTAAATCCACTAATTTTTGCGTATAAATAGGTGCCTTTTTGAATCAGATTGCTTCCCACCAATAAATCGTCCATGAGCCTGATCCGCAACCTGGAATCCACATATCCATTCATATTTTCGTCAATTATGGCCTGAATAAAAGAATCGTTCGGATTGTCTCTTACCGTATTGAAAACGGATTCGGAATCGTCGGCCTTTCTGACTTTAAGCAATGGCAAATCCGCTTCCGCTTTTTTCGCTATTTCGATCCGCTGCCTCTCCTCTCTTGCCGCTCTTTCTTCCGGGTCATTGGCCTTTGCCAGACTATCGGCAAATTCCATCTGCCGGCGGAACAGGAGCATCGGATCTTCTTCTTTCCTTTTTGGTTCTTTTCTGGATTCTGGATTGGATTTAGGAACAAGGGACCCCAGTACACGGTCCAGGTCTTCATTTCCATGCACAGACTTTGGTGCATCAACTGAAATTAGTGATTCCTGTTTAAGCTTATCCCTTATAGAATCTAACTTGCGTTTTTCCTTATCATTGTACATTTCATCAAAACGGAATCCATCTACTTTGTCTTCCTGCAATTGATTCACCGCGGTATAACCGTCCCCTCGACGGTACATTTCCCGGTAAGCATTAAGCTTATCGGTTAAAGCTTTATTTTTCACCTCTGGGGAGACTTCCGAAATTTGTTCTTTTAGCTGTGGCCCATTATCTTTTACAGCACTCTCTTTTGAAAATGCGGATTGGTAAACGTAAAAGAAAATACAGATAAAAGGCAGGGCAATAATCGGTATGATATATTTGGGCCTTTTTAGGTCTAATTTCATAATATAATTTGATTTAGAATTGAGAAATGCTAAGCGGGTTTAGGGAAATAATGCTGGATCAATCTTTGGATATCGCATCTTTCGCATTTTGATTTTCCAGTGACAAAAGCCTATCCTTGATCTGGATAAGGATCATACTGTCCTGTTTATCCAGGTTATCTTTTTTTGAAAGCCCTTCTAGGACAGCCTGAAGTTCAAGTACTTCTTTTAGATCGGAGATTGAACCAAATATATTTCCCATTCCATTCGCAATAGGCGCCGATAGTTTCGGATTTTTCACCATTTTTACTTCCTTTTGCCTTGGTAGCATAAAAAAACAGCAGATTGAAATCAGGATACATAACACCATGAAGATGAAAACCTGCTTGGGATATGTACTCAATTTTGACCTTACACATTTTCTAAGATGGACTGTATACCTGGAAAATTCATTGCCGATCTCTTTCCAGACACTGCTTTCGGATTTATTAGAGGTTATTTTTTTGAACATAACTGAGGTCTTTATTTTCCAATGTTTTCCATCTCGTGATCAGAACTGCATGCGCGTTGTTGTCTGTCCTGATTTTAAGGTCCCTTAAATATCCTTCTGTAATGAGACTACGAACGACGGTTGAGCTCCGTCGGTCTATGGTCTGTTTACCATAAAAGCGAAAATAGTTTCCTTCAAGGTGGATTGAATCCGTCTGGACCGTAAGTACCGCACTGGAAGACAAGATGGAATTAAAAAATCCTTTCTCACGGAGGTTATTGTATTGTAAAGCACCTGATTCATCAATCAGATACATCGCCCGCTTCATCTGGTATTCTATAAACTTCTCGTCCGGTGTCAGAGTAAAAAAAAGACTATGGAATAAATTTATATGTGTTCGGTACTCCGCTGAACGGTTCATTTCAACACTGGTCTGCTGCGCGGCCAATGGCACATTATTTATATCCAGTACATATACTGACTTTCTTGCACTTTCCACCTGTTTAAAGGCAAAGAAAGAAACTATGGACACCAACAGAAAGGCCGTTATTAAACTCCCGACGGAAATAAGGGTTGCCAGACGAATCTTTGATTCTATATTTTTGATAATCATGTTCTTTATTTAAGTTTAGAATTTTGCGATCACCCTTCTAGCTGTTCTTGCCATACCGGATGCCCCACGCCCCATTGTACCCGCGGCTGAAGTGATTCCAGAAGTGGAGACGATCCATGTACTGATACTTGGCACTGTGAGCATGGTAAGCCCGCCGATCAGGAAGGTTACTATGACGATGCCAAATGACATTATCCCATTTCCGGCAAGCCAGCCAAGTTTTTCGAGCCTATCGCCAGAAGTCGATAATAATTCCTGATAACGGGTGATCTCAGCTTCTAGAGCATACTGCTGAAAAAGACTGGCTATATGCATCACCAGATAGGCAATCCCAGAGTAGAGATTGACCGACACGAACCGTGCGATCCAGGTTCCGAAGGAATCCCTGAAAGCGGGAAGAATACTTACCGCGACGGAGAATGGGCCTAAAATGATCAGAATGGTCGAATAGAGTATCTGGATCATGAATATGATATAGACACAGATCCGAAGTACCCAGACTGCCAAGGTTTCCAGTGTATAGGTCATCCATAGCTGCAAATTGATCTGCATCCTGTTTCTTAGCTCCACAACATTGTTCCAGACGGAAGTAAATCCATCTTTCACGGTTGAGGTGACCGCATCCCACGCCTTTCCGTACCAGGTATCCGCCTCGTTTTTTGCGACTTCGGTTTCCGCCTGGATCTGGGTCAGGGAATTGGCTATGTCATACATGAGTTTTGCACGTTGTAGCCTCAAACTATTGACTTCGGTCTGTCCGCTATCAAAGAGGCTTTCCGTTTTGGCAGCTACAATATCCGTAGGATAAGCGATCACCCTTGTGAAAGCTCCCCACCAGATAATGACCATGACCAGTCCAAATGGCCTGAGCAGGGGCATAATCTCCATTTTTTTATCGCCGGACATCATTTCATAGCTCTTAATAGCAAAAAATATGAGCATAAAAATTGCCGCTAGCGCCTGTGCGTCCGTAATAAAAGTATCGTAATGGGTCCATATCGTATCTTTCATCCCTTTCAGGAAGTGCATTACCCCTTCCTCGTATACTCCATTTCCTTGCAGGAAAGTGAAAGTATCCTTAAATGAATCAGGCACCCCCACTGGAGATGCCTGTAAAAAAAATGTGTATGTCATATAAAATTAATTTATAATCTGCTCTTATTTAGGATTTTGTCCGCAATTTCAATATCAGATTTTCCAGTATGTGGGAACGGCATGACCGGATCTATCTCCTTAATGGAAGACAGGTCGCTTGAAAGGGACAGAAATTTCAGGGCATTGCTTTTCTTGGATTCCCACCCCGATTCAAGAACCCTATATTCCGACAATAGGCGATGATAGCCCATGATCCTGCTGCCCCTTTCAAGATCTGCTGTTTTAAGGATTTCCAGACGTTCTATGAGCCCCGATCTTTCACTGGTATACCATTCATAAGTACCTTTATTTATCAGATATTCTTTTACCTCTGAACTGAGCCCCTGAAGGATTAGGGATTCATCTTTTTCAAGTGGAGCAAACTCATGTTTATAGTATAGCATCCAAAGTGGATCTGCAGCACTCACAGCCCCTGAATAGTTGGTGAGTTCCTTTATAGCTGTATTTCGGATGGTATCGGACTGCTTTTTATAGGAATCATTGGTCTGCTGCATAGCCATCACCAGCCCCATCCGCATGGTCTGGGGCCCGGAGCCTGAAAGGGGACGCCTGTCCAGCTTGGGATAATTGGGGTGAAGGCCCCAAGTGAGCCAATACTGATAATTCAGTCCAAGAAAGCCAGAAGTCGGGGTAAATTTCTTTCGGTCCCACTGTTTATGCACCATGCGCTCCTGCTGATTGACAATATGTTTATCGGTCTGACGCTTGATCCGCTGGCCAATGACAGGTTTAGATCCAAGCAGAAAAATAACAATAGCTAATATTCTCCACATAATTCAATGTTTTACAGCGCCATAGTTCCTTAATATCTCGTTTGCTTTTTGGATGTCCTTATTGACGAAATTTTTAAAAGGATTCACCGTTTTTAATAATCCATTTATTTTTGTCCAATAAACCGAACGTTCCATACTGAAAAGAAGCGCGCGCATCACCTTTAGTTCGATGATGATCTTCCGCAAAAGAAAATCCCGTTTTTCATAATCCATTAAGACATTTTTGCCTTCCCTGAGAACAAAATCAGAAACTTCCGTAGCAAGATTTATCCCCCTTTCTTTTAGCTGCCTAGCTGTTCCTTCCGCCACTAAAAGCAGCCAGGGTTCTTCTTTTGAAATCTCGATAAGGCTATTGGACTGTTTAACAATTTCAGCGATCAGGGAAGAAACCTGTAACACGGATCTACCGGACTTCAAAGCATTGTTTACCTCCGTTAGAGACCTATGGATCACCTGCTGAACGATTACCAGGGAAGACAGGTTGAGATTGATGTCTTCAACATTTTGATTGATCTGCTTTAGCATACTGTTATGCGCCGATTCGGAGGCCAGCCTGACCGCACCGTTCTCATTTACGATTGCCAGATGTTTGGTATCTGAAATTATTGTCACATAACCTTGCCCATACAAAAAATCAAAACAGAAAATAATCAGTGTTATGAGATAATACTTCATGGTTTCTTTTCTAATTGTCTTAATATATTTTCTACAATTCTCCGGTCGGTGTTTATATATTCCTTAAAGGGATTAAGACCATCCAGTATTTTCTTCCTTGTGGAGTAATAAAGGGTAGCTGCAAGTGCCCTGGAAGCACCTTCTATCTGTCGGAGTTCAGTCAGTATATGCGCATAAAGCAAACGGCGATCACTGGTTTTCATCTGGTTGAGATCCCCGATTGTCAAAAACAGGCCGGCAATATATCTTCCCAATTGAACTGACCTATCTACGATTTCCTTTTCGCTATTTAAGGCCAGTGGAATAAATTCAGGGTGGTCAGATGCGATACTTATTATTCTGTCCTGATGGGCAATAATCCGTTCAATGATCGGTCTGGATTCGATTCCCATACTCAGTCCCTGTAATGCCATATGCAGGATACTGAACCTGTTCTGGATCTCCCGATACCGCTTTTTGAGCTTCGTGGTACCCGAAGTATTTACCTGCTCATTTGCCGTGGTCACGCCCTGGCGTTCACGGCCCTTTTTCTGCCGTTCATACTCATCCTTGCTGTGACCTACCAGCTGATGCAACAGTTGCACATTCAACTGGCAACTTGCAGTTTTGGATAAGCAAAGAATACAGAAACAAAAGATAATTCTCCATTTCATTGCATTACCTCTTTACGAGTCTAGAATTTCTGATAACATCATCCGCGATCTGTTTATCTATGTTGATAAATCTAGCATAGGGATTTAAGGAATTGAGGATTCCACGCTGTTTGGCCCAATACATATTTCGGTGCATTCCATACGCAACGCCTCTGAGAATGGTCAATTCCGTTTGTATCCGGTTGAGTAATTTTGCCCGTTCACCGGAATCCATCAGATTCTCCTTTCCATCTTTGAGTACAAAGGCCCCTACCTCCGTGGCAAGGTTTGTCGCCCTGTTCTTAAATTCCCTTGCACCGGCTTCGGCAAAAAGTAAAAGCACAGGATTCCCCTTTGCAAGTACCATTGCTTTTTCGACATCCTCAATAATATCGACGGTAATTCCAGCAATCTCTTTTATGCTCAGCAGTGATCTGACCACAGAAGAGACCTCGGAGAGTCCTTTATAAATTTTATCCTGTAGATCATTGACGATCTGCAACTGCCCGGTAACAGCAAGCTGGCCCCGCTGGATCAGTGTCAGGTTATCGTTGACATGATCCAATTGCCTATTCATCACCGATGCATGTGCTCCCGTTGCCGCTGCGACTGCCGGATCGGTATAGATCTGTGCTTTTACAGACAAGCTTGAAGATAAGATCAGCAAAATCATAATTATTCTAATCATTGGCCATAAGATTTAAAGTTTGAATTCCCTTTCTATTAACTTCCCCAACAAAATCGCTCAGGGCTTTGCCAGAATATTCCAGATCTTTGACCAGTGCGATAAGGCCATCTTTGTAATTTCCAAAATGGTCCGCATAGATTTTTACGGCACTTTTTTCGGGTTTTTCGGTGGTAAACGCGAGATACTGAAATAAGGATACTTCCACGCCGTATACTTCGCCCACCGTCCCCCTTCGGATGTAGACTTCTTTAAAACGTGACCTGTCCTCTTTATTCTGTAATTTGTTTATGGTAAAGATCTTGCGTCTTTCTACATCGGTAATGGACAGCAGTTTTGCTATTTCATCATAATTGGACTGGAATTTAGACTGGTCAAGTAAACATATCGTATCCGAATTTGCCAGAATGCTGTCCTTGACTATTGGATTGCCCAAAATATCTCCTAATTCTTGCGTAACGACCACGATTTCACCATAAAATTTTCTTACCGTTTTATACAGGTAAACAATGTAACCCGCCATTAATGGGCTTGCAATGGCCTTCCATGCTTCTTCGATTACCAAGGCTTTACGCTGGAATGTCCGGTGTCTCATTTTCTGTAGGAATAGATCCATAATAACCAGCGTAACGATTGGAAAAAGGGTCTTGTTCTCCTTCAGATTGTCGATTTCGAACACCACAAACCTCTCTTCAAAAAGGGAGGAATCAGCACTTTTATTGAGAACGGTTCCAAATTCCTGTCCGGTAAAGAATTTCTTCAATACATACCTGTATTCATCCAGATCAAACTTTAAGGATTCATCATCCATTATATCCTTGATCTTGTCAACGGAATACACATAAAAAGAGTCGAAATTTAATTTGTCAGGACGATGGGGGTTTTGCGGACCGGGATCGAGGTAAAAATATTCATAATAATAGGAGGATATAACGTTTGATAAAAGTGTATCCTCTACCTGGGACAGTTTTCCGTCGGCTCCCTTCCAGAGCAGTGCTACCAGAGTTTTTAAGAAATCCTTTTTCTCTAGGTTAAACTCTTCCTGAGTCAGGGCAAAAGGATTCATGGATATTGGGTTTTCCTCAGTATAGGTCAGGTAAGTTCCGCCTAGAAAAGTACAGAGGCCCTGATAGGAATCGCCGGTATCAACGATGACAATATCCATGTTATACCTATAATACTGTTCCAGAAGCGCATTCATGAAGAAAGATTTTCCGGTACCACTAGGCCCCAGCGCAAATTTCGAACGGTTGGAAATACGGTTTGTACTCAGGTCAGCAGGATCAAATGCCAGAGGTATCCCCTGTCGGTCTGTAAACCGGATCAGAAAGTCCGTTTTTTCATCGCAGGGCAGTGATTCCTTAAAGAAATAACAGAGCGCCGCATCTGCCGGAGTCAAAAACAAGTCATAGACCTGTAGTTCCACGGCATTGCCGGGTAATGAAGACCTGAATAATTCGAATTGGTTGTAAGCATTTCTGCTGGGAATAATCCCCTGCTGAAATAGGGACGATTCAATAAAATTCGATGTCCTTTCCAGCAGTTCAGAATCGCAGCCGATCAAAATTGAAAAATGTGTATTTACGAGCAACTGATTGTCTTTTGCCACATCGGCCAATAAATTATCAATATCTTCAACATAGAGCTGATTGGCCGGATCGGGCATATTGGAATGCCTTTTCCTTTTAAGTTCCAGTTTGTTCAGTGTAAACTGCTGAGCTGGAATTTCAATCACCTGATTATAGATCATGACCTTATACTCTGGCACTCTGTGCAGAAAAAATAAATTGTCAACGGGAAAATCCTTCAAGCCATTTGTTTCATTCCGAATCGCATACGCACTGATCGTATCCGGCAATTCAACAATATCCGTATCTATGAGACTAATGCATCTGATGGATCTTTTCCCCAGATTTATCTGATTGTCCTGACACTGATAATTATCCAATACTGTTTCCGTACCCTCAAAATCAAATGAAAGTATCCTGTAAAAAAGACGATTGATTTCTGCTTTTCCCAAAACCCTTGGATGAAGCCCCGCAGCATTCAATACCTCCATTACTTTACCAAGATCCCTTATAAACTTATAGAGCATCTTCTCATCGAAAGTATAGAATGTACCTTTCTTTACCTGTTTGGTAAAGGTGATATAGCTTCTGATTTCGGTAAATTCCCGACCGTTAAAATGTTCCTGATATTTTTGTTCCAAAAACACTTCCGAAGGAACTGGTCGATAATTTCTACGGATAAATACGTCCTGCTTTTGGATTATATGTCCTTCCCCCAAAAGTTTGACCACACTGGAGAGTGCATGGTGATAGGCGGAATACTTGGTTTCATCGGCATCATACTGGATGACCGGATTGGTAATACCAAGGATAATTGAATAGTCCCCCTTATCCCCAAAGAGGATCGGGAAACCCATAAATTCATCAATGCCCGCAAAAGGTAGATTAAAGGCATGCTTACTTTGCTTTTTCATTTCTGAACAGTGTTTTGGAAGGATGGATAATAATTCCGTTGTGACGGGTTTTGTCGAATAGTCCCTTTTTCTGCTTACTGATCGTATACACCATTCCCAGGGTCATGAACAGGAGGATGCCCAGGCAGCCCAGTATCATGTTGGTAAATGCGCCAATAAGACCTCCGTAGAGCATGCCGCCCATGATGGATATGACAGCGTAATAGATAAATTTCCCTTTAAAACCCCTGTAAATAAGGGGCTTTTGGAGCCCCTTATAAAATTGATAGTTTTTCTGGATCATACGCCAAAAAATGCCTTGATGACCACACTGACCAGAATGAGAAATAGACAGGAACCGCCCCACGACATCAGTTCTTTCGAGATATCCTGGTCACCGCTGTTCCATTTGATATAGACCCTGATTCCCCCTATCAACCCGACGACAGCCCCGATACTCAGTATCAATGTCGATATGGGATCGACATAGGTATTTAACGACGATGTGGCGGCGTCAATACCAACTGTTCCTCCTTGGGCGAAGGAACGTTCCGCAAAAAGGCAGATTGCGGCCAAAACAAGTAACTTGCTTGCTTTTACTCTCATAAGAAATAGGAATTAAAAAAATGAATGGAAAAAAAGATTGGCGTTTTAGCTGATTCCATAGAGTGCTTTTAGGGATGCACTCAGCAGGGAAAGAAAAAGGCAGGAGAGAAACCAGGCCATGACCTGAGCATCAATATGATGGTCTTTTCCGCTCTGCCAGTTGTAGAGGATCCGAACCCCTCCTATCAGGCCACAGATAGCCCCAAGGACCAGGGCGAAGTCGGAAAAATTAAAATACCAGCCCCTGATCTCAGAGCTGACCTGCCTGAATTCGGACAGGCCGGGCTGGGCGATTAGGTTGTGGACAAAAAAAAAGACGGCAATTGCCGTCCAAATCGTTTTCTTTTTGTTCATTATTGATTAATAAGCAATTGCCTTTGTGAATTCGATCAGGTCATTTTGAGCAAGGGAGAACAATTCTTTGATGGATACTCCACCAGAACTTTCTATTGGGCCACTTGTGATCGCACCGGCATTTTCGAAGCTGTCGTCCAGAATATCTTCATCCGGTAGGTCCACCTTCGTGGAGGAATGAAATTCAGGAAATGAGATTTCACCTTGCCTGACGTTTTTAGGTTCATTACCCGGTTTATTATTGCGATAAAAATCATACATGAGGTTCAGTCCATAGTATCCAAGGTAAAGGGTGGAGAGATAAAGTGTAAATTGAATCCAGTTCATAGTTCGAGATTTTTTAGGGTTTCTTTGATATGATTTGAAATTTGGGGATGTTTTTGGAGGAAGTATTGAAGGGAATAGGAAATGATCTTGTTCATATCAATTCCCTGGGTAACCTTGAGCTGTTTGAGGAGAAATATGGTTTTATCGTCGAGCCTGATCAGCAGCTTTTCTTTTCCAATCAGCCTGTGGGCACGTATTTCCTCGACGATAGGATCTAATGCGTTTTTTGGAACAGGTTTCTTTTTAGGGACTGTTTTGCCTGTCCCTTCATTATTATCTTTCCGAATGGTTTCCCTCAGTTCATCCGCTAGTGTTTTAATATTCATGGGCATTAATCACTTTTAAGAAAATGGTCATAGATATGGGAAAGCACCGGATAAGATACCGGACGGATCGTTTCTGGGGTATGTACTGTTGAGACCCTTTGAAAATCTATCCTGTCCGAAATCTCCGAAAGAACTGTTCCAAAATTCCGCAGGACCTTCTGGACCTGTTCCTTGGTTTCGTATTTTACATTTGTCTTGATCCTGTTGGGGATAAAAAGAACCTCTGCTCGTCTGTTCAGTTTTTTGACTACCATTGAAAATAGCACTGTTGAATCGACTGAAAATTCGTCATACGCAAATGGGCAGAGAATGAGATCGGCGGAAGTGAAGATCGGAAGAAGGCCATCATCATCCATTTTTCCGGGAAGATCAATTAAAATGATGTCCTTTGGAGATTTTAGAAGTCTCTTCTTCATTAATGGGAAGTCATCAAGTGCGGCGGGAACAATTTCATAAAACGGGTCATTTTCCAATATTTTAGCTTTTTGTGATTTTGCAAATAGGGACTGTTGATAATCCATATCAAGAATGGTCAGGGCCTGGCGTTTCTCAATTGCCAAAAAATTGGCGAGCAGAAGCACAAGGGTACTTTTACCGCAGCCTCCCTTCTGGTTTCCAATAAGTACAAGCATAATGTTAGAGTTTGGTCAAAAATGTTTTTGCTAACGAGTATTGGTGCGGGATTTTCTTTTACGTCTCCGGTTTCTGCCATGAATGGCCTCATCATCGACGTCATCCCGAATGTCGATCTGGAAATCAGGTACCGGAAAACTGCCATTTTCCGGTATGTCATCGAGAACAATTGAATTTTCAGTGCTAGATGATTTATTGGCTGGCGGGTTAAACCCATTTCCTGCGGAATCTTCGGACCTGGCAGGTTCTAAAGTTTTATCGCTATTATTTACGGAGATAAATTCTGAAAGTGGCATCAGGTCACCACCTTTATAGATGTTCCTGGACGCATGGTCAATTACCGTATAACCATAAGGAGGTTTTCCGGGTTTTCCATGAAAAAGGATCTGGATGCCAAATTTTGATTTGAAAAGTTCGGCCAGATCGGACGTGTAACCAACATCAATAGTTCTTTCTCCACCGGGGTTTTCCCGATACAAAGTTCTCACGGATGGATCATGTGCCAATTTATAGCGGTGGAAAATTGCTCGTATCTGGGATAATCTATCAAGGTCTTTCCGAAACTGCCCGATCTTATTGTCAATGATATCCAGCGATACTTCACCAAGATTTTTGCCGAATTTGGAAACTTGGTACTTTCCAGCGTTAAGCGTAATACTGTGGCCCTGATTTTCCAAAATCATCATAAACTGTGCCCGTGTGGAAAAGCTGTATTGGAGGGCATTTTGTATGGATTTCGAAGCTTCTATTTTTTCGTCGTTTCCCATCACCCGGTTAAGGACCTCATAGGAGCGAAGTTTCTCATAGCTATCGCTGATTTTTTTCCCGTCCCTGCCGACACGTGTTGAAACGATGTGTATATGATTATTTTTAGTATCCTTGTGAAATATCAGCAAATAGGGTTGATTTTCATATCCCATTCCTTTTAACCACTTCTCCGCAATTTCTGTTAATTCTTCTTTACTATGGCTGCGGCCTTTACATGAAATCGCAACATGAAATTGTGGGTTCTTTATTTTTTTGCTCGCACTGGTCTGTAGTTCCAGATAATTGATATAATCAGATGGACGCAAGTTGGAGATGGCTCCAAGCGCACCGAAATTGGCGGCTTTTACCAGTTCACCTTTATCCTGCTGGATCTTGTCCGTATTATAGCGGACACCGCCAAAACTTTTAGCGGAGGATAATATTTTAACAATCATCGCTGCCCTTTGATTAACCGCATTAGATTTCTGAATTCCTGTTCAATCTGTCGCTGATATTTTATATAATCAGCTATGAGCGATGGGAATCGGGAAAGTTCACCGGGTTCCAGTTTACCCTGTAGCTTCAATGTATTGATGTGCCGGGCGAGCTGGTTGATATTATTTCCTGATCTTCCCAGCTCAGAGCCTAGCGTATCGAGCATCTGGAGTATGGTTTTAGAATCAACCAATATCCTGGATGAATGGTTTAAAACCCTATTCCTTACAATTTCTGACCGGTTTATGCCAAGCGATTTTTCAAGGGCCAGAAACTGTGCCTTCTCGTTTTCCGTGAGGCGAAGTTCAAACCGGAAGACTCTATTATTTTTTTGCGTTTCATTTCTGAGTGGTTTGTTTCTTCCCATATATCGGTTCTTTTAAATACCAACTGCCTCAATGGCCCTGAAAATCTCATAGGCAACCTGGGGAACTATGGCATTTCCGTAGGCCTTTGTGCTTTCCTGTTGCCAGACAGAAAAGGAGATTCCGTCCAGTTCACCGGAAATCCCATCAACTCCGCCAAAAAACGGGGGCTCACTAGGCCAATGTTTCCACGAGGGAATTTTGTACCCGAAACCTGTTCTTTGGTCGGCAGTACCCTCAAAAGCATTTGCTGGATCTCGAAAGGCATGATCTGATTTAACTCTGCCGGATCTGTTAATAGTGCTATCATAGCGTGGTAGATCAGAAAGTCTGTTAAAGAAATCTGTCCCCCATTCCCGTTTTCGTTCTTTCTGTCCTTTAGCGGCTGCCTCTCCCTCACCTGTTTCAGCGTTGCTCCCATATTGCTCCTTGCCGTGGCTGTCGGAGTGGGCAACAAACCAAACCCGGTCCCGTTGATGCGGCGCACCAACGGCAGCAGCCGGAATACAGAGAACGACTGGTGTGCCATCCTGCAATTGGGGAAGTACATATCCCGCTTTACCAATTTCTCTAATAATACTTCCGATAACTCTTCGCTGGAGCCGTATGATGGTTTTATTTGTCTGTTGCCTGTCGTCTTCACAAAATAGCTCAACCGCTTCGATTTCCATGTGAGATAGACTATCGGGTTCGAAAATGGTGAAGAGTCCAGTAACATTTTCAAGAACAATCCAGCGCGGTCTTGCTTCTTTAATAATTCGGCAAGTTTCCGGGAAGAGATAGCGCTCATCCTGAACGCCCTTTCGCTGTCCAGCCTGGCTGAATGGCTGGCATGGGAATCCTCCGGTGAGAATATCGAGTTTTCCCAGATACTGAGTTGCCTGTAATTCAAAGATGTCTTCATAGTGTCGGGTTTGGGGCCAATAGTGTTTCAGGATCTGGCGGCAGAATGGATTTTTTTCACAGGAAAAAATATTCTCCCAGCCCATCCAGGATGCGGCAAGATCAAAGCCACCGATTCCTGTGAATAGGCTGCCGTGTTTTTTTAACATGCTGTTGGGATTAGATATAGGAGGAAAACAGCCCCAGGAATCCGGGGCTAAGATTAGAAAGGAGAAAAATGGAGTTGCGACATTTTTCCTTCCATGATATTGATCAGCCCAGAGGGTTGGTCGATTTCATGGCAAGTTCGTTTTTGTAGGTGCATGGATTTGAGGAGCAAATCTGTACGTACAAAGACACAACTTGCCCAAAACAAAACAAGAAACAGTGGGGGTATTTTATCGACGGCGAAAGCCTTTCAGAGGATCAAGCGGATCAAATTTTAATTTGGGTTTTGGGAATAGGCCCGGAATAAGTGCGGAACTTGGCAAGTCCCTATTATTTGTAAAATTCCGATACTGTATAGGTTGGTTGCCAGCAATCGAAGCTGCCAACCTAGCAATTCTAATTCCGGTTCCAATTCCATCCCTGATATAAAATTTACAGTTGATGGGCTGCTTAAAACGGTTTGAAACAATAGAAGTTTCCAGATAATACTTATCTATATTATTCCCAGACCCAGCTAAATCTGAATAGAGTTGATTTAGGCAATGCGCCAGATCTTTATTTTTACAAAGTGGGATATGATTATTTTTGATTAAACTAAAAGGTCCCAAGTATCTTTTGTCGTTCATCAGACGGACAAAGGATTTAATCGCATCTTCCATATCTTTTCTTTTTGTTCTTAATTTATATCCTTAGGTCAGTTTATCTGAATATAAATAAATTTATATAATTAATCAGCCTGATAAAGGAATATCTGTCTATGTGTATATATGGTCATATACATATTGGGCTATGTATATTATCCTATGCCAGAATATCCATCTATTGAAATATGTAGTGGAATGGATATCCCTATAGGGATATATCCAGATGGTTGTATTTACTGAATACGATATAGCTCGAAATGTAGACATTCAGATCATTGGATATACAGAAATCTGACTATTTGTTACTATAAATAGTTATCTATTTTTACGACTATAGTGATACTTCAAAGAGTCCATTAACATTTCGTTGTAATCCTTATACCCCGAATAAACATTTGCTCGGTCATTCGCATAAGAGTAAGATGCCTTTATAGTAGAGGTACATTGTTTCCCAACTTCATCATTATCCAGATAAAGATCTATCTTATTGAATTCACGCATACGTTCAATAGCACGTTTGACCAGAGAAACCGAGTTAAGCACCATAACAGTTGGTAGATTTTCTTTTTTTGTCAATGTCAGCCAGCTTAAAAAATCAAAAAAGCCTTCAAATACGACAAGATGATCCACATTGCCCGGTATAATCGAGATATCTTTATTTCCGATACTGGCTTTAAATCCTTTTGGACTGGATATTTCCCAATTGTCTTTTTCATTTTTCCACCCTATCGCATAAAATAACTTCTTAGGATCGGAATAGAGTTTATTACTGTAATAAACTTCCCATAAGAGTCCATTGACTACAGAATCTACTCCCCGTTCCTGCAGGTAACTGGAAAGAACATAATTTCTACCCAATTGCTGGCTGTGTGAAAATTCGAGGATATTATCTGTTTCCCGATCAGCAGCTTTACTGGCGTCAAAGACTGGAATTTCGGCTTTTTCAAAATGGTCAAAAGTGTATTGGATCTTTTGTAAAATTTCAAAATAAGAATGGTTCGGCCAATAAGCCATCGCAAGTTGCACAATCCCGCCGCCATGAATTCCAGTATGATTAGCACCACCATGATCCATCCATTTTCCACCTTCGTCCCATACTGTTAAGGAGGGCGTGTTCTTGCTTGTTTCCCGGAGCATACTATGGTAAAAAAATTCCCTGCCAGATTTTTTGACAGGGAAGTATCCCAATCGGCCAAGAAAATCCACAATGGACAACCCTTCGACACTTTTTCGGTCGATATAATTTGTCATTAAAAAGATTGATTTATAGTGGAAGAAAAATACAATTTGGCAAGCTGCCCTGTACTTCAATTTTAGCCTCTTTATAACCGTCCCGTTTTTCATCCAAATAGAATCTTACATTGTCATATTTGCTGGCTCTTTTGATTGCGGCAGAAATGAATTGTGGAGAGTTAAGCACCAGGATGGAAGAATAGAGTGCATACAATTGATCTCTGTTTTTCAGATAGTCTGTAAACTCCTGGAAGATGGTTATATTTCTAGTCGATGCCTGAAAAATGCTCATCCCTTTAGGCCCAATACATGACCTAAAGTTTTTTGCATATACTTCCCATCCGCCATTTTCATTAGGCCAGCCTGCTGCGCAAAAATCTCTTCTCTTGCCGATCTGATCAATAACATAATAATGAACCTCGACAAGATTGGAGTCCGCAAATTCCCAAAGGTTAGATTCGTTCAGGAAATCGAAGACTTCACCTGAAAATTCTAACTTTCTAATTCGATCAACTTGATAGTGGGGCAATTTTATGGGTTTGCGTTTCCTTCTCGGTTTTTCTTTTATCGGAAATAAATGATGGTATTTAAAAGTCTCAGAAATAGAAGCCAATTTCTCATTAATCTCATTTGCTTCCAATGTTGGCCAATAATGCTTAGCAAAATCAACGATATTACCTCCTTTGCCCAACGTCTTATCAAACCAGGCATCTAGTGCATGATCTAACCTGAAACCCTTTGGAATAAATTTAGCTGCTTTAAAAATATTAGAATAAAAACTTTCTTTATCGTTTGATTCGATGGGTTTAAAACCCAGATGATTCAATAAAGATTTGATGGATAAAAAATGATTAGGGGACATACCCTCATCTTGGGTATTTGTTTTTTCTGTCATATCAAAAGGTTTAAGATTTCTAAAAAAATGGAAAGATTGTCTATGGATTCAATCTAGAACCGGCATTGGGTAACGAGCCCAAAAGATTCATTCATGCCGGTTTGTGTTATTTTCGGGACTACTCACGTCAGTCTGTACAGACCGGGCCGCCAATTGCCTGCCTATGCGTTCTCAGAAAATCAGTCAACTTGAGGTATTATCCTGTTTCTTTCGCATAATTTCCTTTTTTATCAGGATAATGCTTCATCCCCATATGTCAAAGAACAATATCGCCCTGCCCTCGCGGCGGACTATTTACCTCTCATTGCTTACAAGTCGGTATTGTGAAAGCAGGGGGCAAGTGAGTCCAGTTGCACATTGTTCGATAAGTTTTTGGAAGTTGTTTTAGAGATAGGAATTAGGCTTTCTTGGATCAATACATCGTCATTGGGTCTTCTATTATTAAGCTGGATATTAATACTAAGGCCAAGTTTTGAACCTATCGTTTCCCAAGCTTTTGCAAAGGATTCGGCAACTGATCCTGATGAAAAAAAAGATAGCACATTCGTTCTCATAACTACATGGATTTATTGTTCCATTGGTTGCAAAGCACGAAAAATGAGCAAGGCAGAAACAGTGAAAGGGGGTGAAAAGAATCTTTTCACCCCCTCTTAAAAAACTCTGTTAGAATACCATCAATGCAGGTTTTATAACAAAAGAAGAAATCGGAATATTATTAAAATTTTGATAAGTAGTTATATTGCTACAATGAATAAACCGCATTAAATGGAGATTGCCTATATTTATAACTGAACTAATAAAGTATTCACAAACAAGACTTTTTGTGATTGGTATTTCTTAATTTAGAGTTATGACTACGCCAAAAATTAGCCTTTCTTCTTTTGATCTCGATAGTGATTTTTTATTTCGTGCTCATACCTTAGGTATAACTACCATTGAAGATATCATGAATGTTAATCTCCCGAACTTACGCAAAAACGAAAATTTCAATTACAATTGGTATTTTGAATTATTACAATTTTTGGAAAGTCAGGGATTGATGAATCAATTTGTGCGAAGACAGTTATAAATCATTATAATTGGAGGTATTATAATTTTCATTTAGCCAGTTTACCATTCCGATTAAATGGCCTTTTATTTTTTTTGCTGTAGAAAACTCAACATCCAATGATTTCTTCTGTAAACTTTCGGCAGAAATAAAGCTGGCATTCGGTGTTCTGAAATGCTTCGCATAATAACTGAAAGTTTTACCGATGTCTTCTTTAGGAATAATTCCCCTCTCCATAAATAGACGTATAAAAAGTCCTATCTGTGGCACCGGCAGGTTTATTTGAGACCGGTCATTTTCCTCCCAAAGTTTAGAATCCAAAATTTCGGCCCTTCTTAACTCTATACGCTGTTTAATATTATCTTTTTTCTCTCTATAGAAAGCTTTAATTTGTTCCCTTATTGACTCATCTTCAATTTTAAATCGCCAGCTGCTTGAGAATGGAAGCTCATTTAACCTATCTTCCAATGATATCAGCAATTCCATCTGAAAATGAAGACTTGTGTTCTGAAGCATTGAGTTTGTACATTGTTTACCTAAGTAATTGAAATATTCAGGAGAATTAAAATCATATTGAATGAGAAGATCTTCTACACTTTCAGCTGTTGGATTCTCTATATTTAATAGCTTAGACAATAACATTTGTGCATATTTTAATTCTCCCCTTTTAATCTCTATTCTTTGTACTATGCTCAGCATACTAGATACTACCACCTGAATAAGAACAGAACTTAATGATGCTTTAACAAATCTTAGTTTGACAATTTCAACATTCTTCTTAAATAAGCCTTTCCCTATAAATGACGCATATTTTGTTAGTGGTAATTCTCGTAGTAACTTTTCATTTAGTTTCTCACAGTCATCTAATAGAGATTCTATGATTGACAATATTTGTAAATACAATTTGCGGATTTCATGCAGGTTCTCAATCATAATTTTAATCTTAGATACGCTGATTAAAAAAGAGTAAATTTTATCACTGGTCAATATGAGCTGTGATAATGCTGTTTTTGCCTTTTTGGTAGTGGTTCCAATAATTTCAGTAAAACTAGAAAGGAAATAGATCTTGTTAGATTTAAGAGAATTCAAAAATTCAGTTTGATCGGTCATACAATTTTTATGACCCAAATATTCTAGAGGACAGAATACTTCTTCAATTTTAAATAACCATTTACTAGTGGACCAATCCGAATATATAATTTCTTTAGCAAATTGCATAGGTTTAGAATTTGTTAGTCTGATATAATTGAGTATTCGATTTAAGATAACCTTCCTAATTTTTATGGGTTAATGCTTCTCGGGAAGATTTTTTTAACATGAATAAGATTTGCCACTATTGAAGGCTGATCTCATTTTAATTAATCTTTATCAATAAAGTTGGCTTCTAGGTCTATAAACACAGAAAAATGTCAACCTCATACTTTAGAAATCGACATTAATATTCCCGTTATATAAACCGTTATTGATTCTTGCCATACTACTTCGAATACCCTAGTTCTTGGTTACTATGATCTTAAGGTACATGGATATAAGATTCTATATGATGAAGTAATCCGCTTCCATTTCATTGTCAATTATTATAATACATAAAGGGTCACGAACCAACTTTTCTCGTCAAACTCAATTTTCACCTATCCAAAACAATGGAATTACTCGACAAACTGGAAAAATATAGAATAAATGCCCTTAAAGCCTATAAAACAAAGAAATAGGGTAAAATAGGTAGTTCATAATGGTCAAACACGAGTTTGACGAGAATATTTTTTTTGAGTGGATAGTAGGCAGATTTTAGTGAAAAATATTAGTCACTAAACAATAAAAATTATGGAACTATCTAATTCAGAAATTGAACAATTATTAAAAATCGAAAAGGAAATTATCGGAAGTGCGGATTATTCAAATAGTAC
>JALAGS010000132.1 GCA_022712315.1 Sphingobacterium sp.
ATGTATCAGTAAATGATTAATCGAAAATATAAATATTTTTAAAAATTTACAATCAAATTACGCAAATATTTTGATAAGAGCACGAAAAGCGTTATTTGTTTAAACAAAAAAAAGCGATGGAAATCCATCGCTTTTTTACCAGTAGCCCCGAGCAGAATCGAACTGCTATCAAATGTTTAGGAAACATCTATTCTATCCGTTGAACTACGGGGCCTTTTCAGAAGCCAAACTTAGGCTTATTTTACAAATAAGTCAATAGCAAGCCTAAAATCCTGTCATTTTTTTTCAAAATAGATATCCTGGAGAAGAATTAGCGTTTATGTGCTTTATGAGCGACTGCCATCACCAAAAAAAAATCTCCTGCCAAAAAACTGATTCAACAAAAAATCAAACCGATAAATTAAATGAGAATAGAAAGGAAGAAAAATGTGGAGGGAGAAGGATTCGAACCTTCGAAGCCGAAGCAACGGATTTACAGTCCGTCCCATTTGACCGCTCTGGAACCCCTCCAGCATTATGTTGTTCTGAATTGAACGTCGCAAAAGTAGGTTTTGATTTGCATAACTGCAATTATTTTACGCTGTAAATTTGTAACTATCGCTGTATTAATCCTTTTATTTTTACTTATTACCTGCTCCACATCCCCAATGCCATATTAACTCATCATTGTTATAATAAAAACTTATTGTTATAATCCAGTCATAATAGATTTTGACAATAGTGTATTGCTAAAATCAATTCGCTTTTTGGAAAGAGTTGCTGTATCTTTGTGTCAACAAAAAAAAGAAAGATATATTATGAGTTTCACAGGTAAAAGTTTTCCAAGCATTACAGTAGATGCAATTGATTATTTAGGCGATAATTTACAAATCAACATTTTTGAAAAAGCGGTTAAAGAAGGTAAAAAAGTGCTTTTATTTTGGTACCCAAAAGACTTCACTTTTGTTTGTCCTACTGAGTTACATGCTTTCCAAGAAGCTGCTGCTGAGTTTGAAAAACGCAATACAATCTTAATCGGTGCTTCATGTGATACAAATGAAGTTCACTTTGCATGGTTAAACACAGCAAAAGATAATGGTGGTATTGAAGGTGTTGAATACCCTATCTTGGCAGATACTAACCGTAATTTATCAAGTGTATTAGGAATTTTGGACGTTCAAGAGGTTGAACACCCAGAATATGGCACTTTAGCACAAGGTTCTGCTGTTACTTACAGAGCCACTTATTTAATTGACGAAACTGGCCGCGTATTCCACGAATCTGTAAACGATATGCCTTTAGGCCGTAACGTTAAAGAATATTTACGCTTGATTGATGCTTACGCGCACGTACAAAAATTCGGTGAAGTATGTCCTGCAAACTGGGAAGAAGGTAAAGATGCCATGAACGCAGACAGAAAAGGTGTAGCTGATTATTTAGCTAAACACTAAAAAATACAAGACCATAGGTCTTATCAACAGGAGCTATTCCCAGTTCCTGTTGATTTCTCCAACAATCACCTTAATAATAAAATCATGTTACAAGAATTAGAAAACGATAATTTACAAGAAATTGTAAACAATAACGATATTGTTATGGTTCAGTACTCCGCAACTTGGTGCGGGAACTGCAAAATCATGAAACCAAAATTCAAAAAATTGGCGGGTGAAAATGACAGTGTGCCCTTTGTAATTGCTGATGCCGAGAAATTCCCTGAATCCCGCAAATTGGCAAATGTCAATAATCTGCCAACTTTTGCCGCCTTTAAAAACGGTAAATTGGTCAATCAAGTACAAACAAATAAGTTGGACGCATTAGTAGAATTATTCAATGAAACTACCGGTAATTAAACATTTGACAGAATTCATCGAGCAAAATGATGTAGATTATGTTTTGGAGACTATCGAAACATTGGAAGCGCTGACAGAAGCCCCTTTGAAAGATGAAGAACTCGATGTTCTTGGTGAATTGATCTCCAATCTATATGGAGCTGTCGAAGTCGATAAATTGATAAAAGAAGGTAACTCCAAAAAAGATGCTTTAAACATGTTTATGAAGCGTGTTTTAGGAGCGATCGATAAATAGTCTTTACTGCAAAAGCCGAATCGTGAAACTTTCTTTTCCAGGTGTACTTATCCGTTTTTGAGTACGGGAAGCAAAAGAGATTTAGGTCAACTAAAATTTGCTTAACGGGTTGGCTATGTCCGAATTTGATCGATCCTATCTTTTGAAGGTAGCATCGGATATATCCGACAAAAAAATCGCTGTATTGCAGCATTTTAAACGAATAACACCTGTATATGATTCGTTTTTCAAACGCTAAAATGTTGACAAAATTTAGCAATGTGGAAAACTAATTAAAGTAATCTGACAGAACTAAATATTTTCTACATATATTTACTATGTTAAAGGTTGCCACTTGGAGCGAAGCGACAAAATAACTATTCTCTAAAAATTCGTTTCAGGAAAAAATATTTTAATTGTTAAACGGAAATTCCAACATGATTGGGATTTCCGTTTTTTATTTTCATGGATATTTACGACAAAATTCTCTTTCAACTTCCGTAGCTAAACAGACCTTTAACTAAACTATTCCGCTCATTTCCTTTGGGTATTTATAGGTTTTATCGATAACAGTATTACCGCGCCAAAGAATAGATAAACACTGTCAATAAAATTACAATAGCCAACAATCTGTTGTTAATCAAAATCTTTATCTTTAAACATGCGAAAACCTTTTCTCTCTGCTATCATCATATTGGCCGGTATCCTCTCGGCTTCCATTGTTAAGGCACAGCATCCACAATGGAATGCTGCTGAAATCAAACTTAATCTAGAAAAACTGAATGTACTGGGTTCGGTTCTTTATTTTGCTGCACACCCAGATGATGAAAATACGCGGCTGATCGCTTGGCTTGCACAGGAAAAAAAATACAGAACAGGCTACCTATCACTAACCCGTGGCGATGGGGGACAGAACCTTATCGGAACAGAACAGGGTATTGAACTAGGCTTGATCCGAACACAGGAACTATTGGCTGCACGAAAAATAGATAAAGGCGAGCAATTCTTTTCCTCTGCCTACGACTTTGGTTTTTCAAAAACTCCCGAAGAGACTTTTGAATTCTGGGATAAACAAAGGGTGCTTAGCGAAGCCGTATGGGTTATTCGCAAATTTAGACCTGATGTCATTATCACACGGTTCCCGCCGGACCCTAGAGGTGGACATGGCCACCATCAAGCTTCCGCTATTTTGGCTCACGAAGCCTTTAAAGCCGCAGCCGATCCGACACAATTTCCCGAACAGCTTCAATTTGTCTCCCCTTGGCAGACTAAACGTCTCTTGTGGAACACGGCCAATTTTGGCGGGCAAAACAATACGCGCGAAGATCAGTTAAAAATAGATATCGGCGATTACAACTCTTTATTAGGAGCGTCTTATGGGGAAATCGCGGCACAAAGCCGATCTTCACACAAAAGCCAGGGCTTTGGCTCAGCGGGCCAACGCGGCTCATCCATTGAATATTTTGACTATGTAGATGGTTCTCCTGCAGAGAAGACACTATTAGATGGCGTTGATACCTCATGGAAAAGAATACAAAACAGTACAAAAGTTCAATCTTTGATTGACCATATTAATCAAACTTATCAGGTAGACAAGCCTGAACTTGTTATTCCCGAACTTATCCAACTTCATAAAGCATTGGAACAAATTACTGATGATTACTGGAGAAAGGAGAAGAAAAGAGAAGTGGAGCAACTGATTCTGGCCTGCGGAGGAATCTGGTTTGAAAGTATTGCCAAAAACCCATCTTATGCTTTGGGTGATCAGATGAAAGTAGACCATTCTATCATTGTTAGGCGACCGAATGTAACCGTTGAGCTCATTCAAATGAACGGTCATGACATGCACGAAACCTTAAAAACAAATCGATTGCAAAAAGACTCCGTTCTTATATACGCTAACAGTACAACACAACCCTACTGGCTGACTGAAGCACATAGTAAAGGTAAATTTAACGTCAGTGACTTTAATCTTACCGGCTACCCCGAAAACCCAAATGCTCCACAGCTATCATTTGGACTTCGGATCAATGGTGAAAACATGACCTTTAATCAACCTATACAATATAAATACACAGATCCTGTGCGTGGAGAAATCTATAATCCCATTGTGATTCTCCCACAACTATCAGCTAAAAGTTCAAGCCCTTTGGCACTCACCCAAAATGCAGCCGCGGTCAAGATAAATTTAACTTTTCACAAAAACGGACTGGAACAAACAGGAACATTTAACATCCTATCCAATGTCCCTCATGGTTGGGAAGTTTCGCCCGCATCATTTGATCTATCTTTCGACAAAGGAGGTAGTACAGCGACGAAAGAAATCACGATAAAACCACTAGACAGATCCAATTCTTCTATTGATACACTAAGCTTTCAACTGGCAAAAAAAGAGCATCTGAAAGAGATAAAAGCCATCGATTACCCACATATCCCCAATATTGTTTATTTTCCGGATGTAGCGATCAAAATGAGTAATATTAGCCTGATTAACAATGTAAAAACGGTCGCATATATTCATGGGGCAGGGGACCTCATTCCAGAATCGCTCGCTGCCATTGGTATTAAAGTCGATGTCTTGAGTAGTGAACAGGCTTTAAAAGCAGATCTCAATGCCTATGATGCAGTGATTTTAGGTGTACGCATATTCAATGTCAACAGAGAAATTGCACAGTTACAAAATAGACTTCTTTCTTATGTCGACATGGGCGGGACAGTCCTGGAACAATACAATGTGAACAACGGATTGATCTCAAAACAGTTTGGCCCTTTTCCATTTAGCATCGGCAGAAACCGTGTGACCGACGAGATGGCGAAAGTACACTTCGATAAGAACGATCCGATTTTCAATTACCCGAACAAGATCAGCGATGCAGACTTCGAACATTGGGTACAGGAACGCGGACTCTACTTTGCGGAAGATATTGATAAGAGATACCGCACTCCAATTACAATCCAAGACGCCGGAGAACCACTGCACAACGGCTCTTTATTGATAGCCCAATATGGAAAAGGTAAATTTGTTTATACATCACTATCTTTTTTTAGACAATTACCCGCCGGAATTCCCGGAGCTTACAGATTATTTGTAAATTTGTTATCAAAATCAAAATAATATAATAATGGAAAATCAGATTGACAACAACTGCACTTCGATAGATGCTGGTAAAGCAAAAGGAATTATTCTTTTAGTTGCTGTAGTGTTTGGTGCATTAATTGGATTCACTGCAAACGAGACATTTTTAAGCATCTTTGGCGGTGCCGCTGTCGGATTGATTATCGCAGCAATTTTTAATAGCGTCATTTATCCTCAGAAGCCTTCTGATAGATAAAAAATATGAATAGCTGGAAGCGCTTCTACTGGTTGGTCGTTATCTGGCTATTTGTATTTATCCTTTTTCTGTACTTTTTCACTAAACACTATTCATGAGTACAGCAGATTGGATCGTTTTATTTCTGACACTTTTATGCATTGTCGTTTATGGCATGTATAAAAGTCGAGGCATCAAAAATATTGACGGGTATCTCCTAGGCAACCGCTCGTTGCCTTGGTATCACGTGGGATTATCGGTAATGGCAACACAAGCCAGCGCCATTACTTTCTTATCCGCACCGGGACTTGCCTATTCTTCTGGAATGAGCTTTGTCCAATTCTATTTTGGCCTTCCCTTAGCCATGATTGTCCTCTGTATCACATTTATCCCTATTTTTCATAAACTAAAAGTTTTTACGGCCTACGAATTTCTAGAAAAACGTTTTGACGTCAAAACCAGAGGGCTGACTGCTATTCTTTTTCTGATACAACGTGGCATATCTACAGGTATTACAATCTTTGCCCCCGCGCTAATTATATCGACTATACTCCATATTGATCTTACCTGGACGACATTGGCAATCGGAAGTTTTGTTGTTATCTACACAACCTATGGAGGAACCAAAGCCGTATCGCACACACAATTGCTTCAAATGAGCATTATCTTTGGTTCTTTGCTCGTTGCTGGCATACTGGTCATCCATCTGCTCCCAGAGAACATTGGACTATCAAAAGCGCTTCATATTGCAGGAAAATCTGGGAAAACAAATGCGCTGGATTTTACTTTTGATCTCAACAATAACTATACACTCTGGACAGGACTTGTCGGTGGTTTTTTCCTCCAGCTTTCTTACTTTGGAACTGACCAAAGTCAGGTAGGCCGTTATCTGACGGGAGCTTCGGTCAAAGAAAGCCGCATGGGATTAATCATGAATGGTCTACTGAAAATTCCGATGCAATTTGCTATTCTGCTGATTGGAATACTAGTATTTGCCTACTATCAATTCCATGAGCCACCTATTTTTTTCAACCAGGTCGAAATCAAGAAACTTAAAGAGAGCAAATATGCCCCTGAATATCAGATTCTGGAAGAAAAACATAGTGAGCTATTTAAAAAACGTGAATCTGTTGTTCAGCAACTCAATACAGCATTAGATCAAGATGACAAAAAAGACATTGCTGATTATCGAATCTCATTGGGGCAACTCAATGCCCAAATGCAGCAGGTAAAAGCGGGAACTTTAAACTTAATCAAAAAGAATAACCCAACAGCGGAAACCAATGACAATAATTATGTATTTCTTGCTTTTGTGACAAGCGTCTTTCCAAAAGGACTCATCGGGCTTCTCATAGCGGTTATTTTTCTCGCATCTATGGGTTCGACAGCAAGTGCCATCAACTCATTGGCTTCAACAACGACCATTGATATCTATAAAAGATTCATCTACCGTGACTCCTCCGAAAAGCAGGACCTATTATGGTCCCGTTTATTCACATTAATCTGGGGTATATTTACCGTGGCTGTCGCATTGTATGCCAACAGACTGGGCAATCTCCTTGAAGCGGTCAATATATTGGGTTCATTATTTTATGGTACTATCCTAGGAATCTTTATCGTCGCGTTTTACATGAAGAAAATCCATGGCAAAGCTGTTTTCTTTGCGGCAATACTTTCCGAAATTATTGTGGTCTCCATCTGGATGATGAACAAAATTCCTTTTCTCTGGCTCAATCTTATTGGCTGTGCCGCTGTTATGCTAATCGCTTACTTCCTACAAATGGGAATTAAAGAATCTCGTTTTACAAAGGACAAAGAATAACTTGCGTAAAAGAAAAAGCCTGATTAGTTCAGGCTCAGTATTTTTTATAGATATTGTACAAGACACTTTTATCGTATATGGTCAATTCAGGTGTTGTATCCCGCACGACAAACTTTCGCTTAAAAGCAACGATAGCAGCCTTTAGATTAGATGTGTCGTAGCCAATGATTTTAAGTGCATCTATCGCATTAAAACCGTCCGGAGGGGCAACAAGCTGCCCTTCATCATACCAGATACCAAAACCTCGCTCTGCAAGCTTTTTCCAAGGGAAAAAAACACTTGGATCATTCTTTCGTGATGGCGCAATGTCAGCATGCCCAATAAAATTATTTGCGGGAATTAAATAACGTGATTTCAAGGTATCAAGCACAGTCATCAATGAAGTAATTTGTGCCTCGGGAAAAGGTTCCCTACCATTATTATCCAATTCGATACCAATAGAACAGGAATTCATATCTACAATAGAACCCCACTTTGCTACACCTGCGTGCCAGGAACGAACATAGTCGTTCAGCATTTGTATAATCTCACCGTTGCGGCCAATAACATAATGTGAACTTACCTTGGTCCGTGGGATCTGGAATGTTTTGATCGTCTGCCCAATGCTATCCTGTGCTGTATGATGAATGATCACAAAGTTTGGTTTACGAACATCATAATGAATCGCCTCCTCCTGACGCCAATAAGAATGAGTGCCGGATTTCTGTAGCAAAAGAATTTTTCTTTCCTCCGGTGTCAGCAAATTAGTATCCGGTTTTGCCACAACCTTCTCCTCCAGCACAACTGCCGGGGCAAAAGCTGCCACGAGCGGTTTTGAAGCCACTGGCTGTACTTTTGACTTGCAGCTCGCCAAAGACAGCAATGAACAAAGTAATATCCCTACCGACACAGATCTAAACATTATTTTGGTAAACTATAGACAATCCCCATCGCTAAAGACTGGCTTAATTGCACTCTTGAAATAACATCCGGATCGTAAATCATGATACCATTTAAGTTCACATTGATTACTCGGGTAACTTTCGCTGTTACGGTTACATCTAAACGGTGCGTTGGATCGGAAAGTTTCTCATAATCAGCAAAAAGATTATAACGGGCTTTTACATTCAACTTATCCGTAAAATTCTTGTCCAAGTTACCCGTTAACTGGAATGCCAATGCATTTGCAAAAGACCGGTCCTCTTTTACACCAAATCTCTCACCTGTACCCGCGCTTGGATTATTAGGATCCCTATAATATCCATATTTTTCGAAAAAACCTTCTCCTGAGCGAGGTTTAACACGTTCATCCAAGATAAAAGTCTGACGTGCAGTACCAGTACCGAAACGTAGGGAAAACTCATTACTCGGCTTATACTCAAGACCGAAAGACTCTGTTAAATAGGCTGGAGCCATAAAAGCATTCTCAATATAGTCAATCGTATCTCTGCCATTTACCGTTTTATATTTATAGCCTGCATCAAATTGCGACTCAAATGTCACCGACGTAAACAAAGCCCAATTGGCCGACAATTTATAGGAGAGCTTATTATCCCAAAATATACGGTCATTATTTTTCTTCGCTATATTATTGGTGTTTTTAATCTTCCCATAACGTAAGTCAACTTCGGTTACAAAGTTGAAATTGTCTTTGGTATAGTCTGATTTATGGTTAGCATTCAATCCAACAGCAATAGAACCAACACCACCACCTTTCCAATTATCATTAAATGAAGCCTGGTTTAAATTGATCCCAAATTTCGTCCAATGCTTCCAATAATCTACTTCTAGATTTAGTTTTGGAACTACAGGACGAATCGTTTTAATATTTAGAGGTTGTTCTCTCTGTACAGAAATTACCGTATCTGGTTTTGCTCGAAGATCTTTCAGATCCTGTGCCTTTAAGCTGGTCATAGAAAGGCAAAGCATAGCCATGCCGACAAAATTGAATAACTTCATTCTGAAAACGTCTATTTTTTGTTTACGGTACTAATTTATAATTAATTGTTGGAAAAGGCTCAATAAAATATTCCGAAGGGTGCAATTGATACCGCGAATAACAATCTTTTATATAGTTCGTCAGTTCATAATCACTCGCTGCCAAAATAAAGAAATAGGAGGGTCTGAATATCCTTCTAAATCGCTCTGATTCTTCACTATTGAGTCCGGTGACCTTGCTAATAAGCTGTTTCGTAAATTTATAATCGATCACATTTTCTTTATAATCACTTTCAATGGTTTTGGTCAGTCGCCTTGCTCTTTTGGCCTCCTTGCTAAATAAGCTATAAATTGAATTGATGCTTAATCCAGCGCCAGTTGGACCAACAGAAAACACATCACCATAACCTGAAAGGCGATACGCTTTCTCATAATCCTCTTTTGCTTTTTTCAGAATTTCTTCGGGGCTCTTACGCGCAAAAACCTGAACCTCATCTATATAAAAAGACTCGCGCACCAAATGAAATAGCAATAATCCCCGATTATCCACCACGAGCGTGTCTGAAAAATAACCTTTACTTATGGCCACAATACGATCTCCTAGCTGTGCATTAAAGTCAAATTCTCCTTTAATGGTATTGTAATTCACTTCCCCTGTGCGTAGGTTCGCTAGTTTCACATTTCCAATACGTTGTTTGGTATTTTTATCAAAAACGATACCCTCGACTTTTTTATCTTGGCAAAAAAGTGGAGAAGTAAGGCCCACAAGGGCAATAAGTAGAAAAATATATCGCAATAGTATCACTTTCGTAAAACTACTATATCGCTGTACAAAAGCGAAATATTTAACATCTTTTAAAGCGTAACTATTTAGATATAACCAATAGCTGGCCTAAAGATAGCGCATCATCGGTAAGACCGTTTAGGGATTTGATCTGATCAACGGATACATTGTACAGCTTACTGAGCGAATATAACGTATCCTGAGCTTTAACCTCATGAATACGCATAGCTACCGGGCTCTTGATTTCTTCTGTTTTTACGACGGTAGGAGGGGTTTCTTGTACATTTTGTACGATCTCAACTTTTACGGCTTCTTCCCGTACAACTTTTTCCCGTGGAGATTCACCACGATCATATTGGTCAAGATGGTACCTTTCGATCATTTCGATCAATAGCTCAGGATAACGTGGATTAGTAGCATAGCCAGCTGCTTTCAAGCCTCTAGCCCAACCTTTATAGTCATCCTTATCCAGCTTAAAGAGTGCCGCGTATCGCGGACGCAACAGAAACTCCGAATGATCCCGAAAAGATTGTTCGGGATTGTCATAAACACGAAAGCAGTCATTGATATTATCATCGGGACGAGTCACGGATTTTCCTTTCCAAACTCCGCCACATTTAATACCGAAATGATTATTAGCCTCACGCGCAAGATAGCTGTTACCATTACCCGATTCCAGCAAAGCCTGAGCAAGTTTAATACTCGCAGGAATACCGTATTTATTCATTTCTGCAACGGCCACATCTTTGTAATGAGCAATATAGTCGTTGCCAGCCATGGTCGGTCGTCCCACAGAAGAGGATGAAGAAGTTTTTGAATTGGAGCCAGATTTAGAAGAGGATATTGTGCCTCTCCGGCTTGAACATGATGTAATCAACATCATGAATACAAACATGCCATAAAAAAACTTCTTCATGCAATAATGTCGCGCTTATTTTTTTGTTGACGAGAATCTATTTTGCTTAGCATCATTATCAAACATATCCAAATGATATTGTCTAATAGTAGCGAGTACTTTTGCTGTCCAACCTTTACTCGTCGAGTAACCCGAACGAGCAATCGCTTTTACCCAAGCTTCGTATTTTTCACCAGGATGTTTTTCAAAAAGGCTTTGAGTAGTCTTTTTTCTTTTTACTATTCCTACAAAATCATCATACGAGTCCATTACAGACCGATAACCTTTGTAAGCTGACCGAATAACGGTACTGTTGTTTTTTCCTTTGACACCGAAATGGTTATTCAAATTTTTTGCTACCCTGCTACCACCATTTCCGCTTTCATGCATAGCGATGGCCAAGATAACCGATGCTGGAACACCGTGTTCCTCCATCATTTCTTTTGCTATTGGACTGTACTTATCGACATATGCCGCATTACTTTGAGCTGAAACTTTTGTTAATCCAAAAGTTCCCAAAGCTAGTACCAGTACAAAGCTTTTTAATTGTTTTAAATTCATGAAGAATGTTTTAGTTCACAAATTACTTCTTGCGTAAGGCAAAAAGTCCGTCTCGAATTGGTAATATTACCTTTTCTACGCGCTTGTCCTGAGCTAAACGTGCATTCAAATCAATGATCTGCTTTGTTTGGTTGTCTGGTTTTGAATCCAATACCTTACCTTTCCATAAGACATTGTCAATCAAAATAAGTCCCCCAGACGGAACTTGATTTATTATCGTTTCGAAATAATATAAATTTCTCTTTTTGTCTGCATCAATAAATACCAGATCAAATGTTTCATTTAATGTCGGTAATATGATCGCTGCATCCCCAATATGGTATCTGATTTTATCAGCAAATGCTGATTCATCAAAATACCCCTGCACCCGTTCCTGTTGCTCCGCATTGATATCGATGGTATGTAAAATTCCACCTTCCTGCAATCCTTCAGCGAGACATAATGTTGCATATCCCGTAAAAGTTCCGATCTCTAAAATACGTTTCGGGGCAACCAATTTACTCAATAAAGAAAGAACTCTTCCCTGGTAATGCCCAGATAACATATGGGGCATTGTTTCCTTCAAATATGTCTCCCGATTTACCCTTTTCAGTAACGAATTTTCTTCGTCTGTAGTATGTTCCAAATAGGACTCCAAATCGTCGGCAACAATTTCCATAACCACAAAGGTACCAAAAAACATTTTTATGATAAAAACTTTTTTTCACAAAACACTATATATCAACCAAATATAATTATTCATTTGTAAAGAGCATTTTTCTGAAATCGCGTCAGATGCATAAAAAAGCGATATTGCCATTTTTTGATTTTCTGTATCGCCTCTAGATTCTATCCAAAAAAAAGCCCACTGAAAAATGAAATTTCAGCGGGCTTTTTTCATTATTAAACAACAAATATATTAGGCTAGATCAGCAGTGATCAAGCGCAAAAATTCCGATCTTGTCACATCATTCTGGAAGGCACCAGTAAATGCAGAAGTCGTCGTCACAGAATTCTGTTTCTGTACACCACGCATAGCCATACACATATGCTTACATTCCATCACTACCGCAACTCCGCGTGCACCAAGCGTCTCTTGAATGCAATCCCTGATCTCATTGGTGAGACGTTCCTGAACCTGAAGGCGACGTGCAAAAATATCAACAACACGTGGTATTTTGCTTAAACCGACTATATGACCATTGGGAATATACGCGATATGAGCTTTACCAAAGAAAGGTAACATATGGTGCTCACAAAGAGAATATACTTCAATATCCTTAACGACGACCATTTGACTGTAGTCTTCCTCAAACATAGCCCCTCGTAATACCTCCGCAGCGTCGATATCATATCCATGTGTTAAAAATTGCAATGCCTTAGCGACACGTTCTGGTGTTTTCACCAAACCTTCGCGTTTTGGATCTTCCCCTAGACATTCCAATATATCTGTATAATGAGCAGCGATGCGATCTACCTTTTCAGTATTGTATTTGTCGATCTTAATATATCCATCCAACTCTTCGTTGTCAAATGAGTGTTGACTCATAGTTTCTACTATTTAAATGTATTAAAGATTAATCGCCAAAATATTCGACGTAATTATTTTCTGTTTCATGCAAACGGACACTATGCAAGACCACTCCCTGTTCATCAAACAGAGGTTTTAATATCTTAAATATTTCGATTGCGATATTTTCCGTAGAAGCCATGACTCCTTTCATAAAGTCAACATCTAGATTGAAATTGCGGTGATCGACTTTGTCAATGATACTACGATTGATTATTTCTTTCATGATCTTTAAATCGATCAAAAATCCAGTCTCCGGATTAACCTTTCCTTTAACTGTTACATAAAGATCATAATTGTGTCCATGCCAATTTGGATTGGAGCAGAGGCCAAATACTTGCTCATTCTGCTCTTTACTCCAATCTTCACGATAGAGCTTATGCGCAGCACAAAAACGTTCACGACGAGTTATAAATACCATAATAATACAAAGATAAGGCTTTAGCTGCAATTTTAACATTTCCTTTTAAGGAATGCCGTCAGAATATAGTAATATAATTATGTGTTTCTACCCTTTGTTATTAAACAGGGTAATTTTTGAGAAGCATCCCGATTCAAGAGCACTGTTAATTTTTATATGAATTGCCATATTGAAATAAAAGACTCCATATTATTGGTTATAACCAGATTTCGGGAATTAATTTGCTATACGATTTTGTAGAAAGAATTTGTATGCACCCTGTTGAGAAAAGCACCAGCAGACAATACGGATTTTAGCAGTATTTTCTTCGCCTTTTAGATAGGTTTTAGTTAGGTTTTGTTTAGGTTTAGTTTAGGTTAGACCTAAATTAAACCCAACTAAATCCTATACTAAAAGTATATAAAAGCTAAGCTAATATATAAGAAGATCATATCTATTTTCCGATTTTAACAGGAGATAAATAGTACAGTTTAGACACGATGGGCAAAGATGATATTCTTAACGACAAATCAGTTAACCTATTATTATAATCAAGGTCAAATTTGTAAACAGGACTTCCTGCAAGCGAGATGTTTTTATCCTAAAAAGAGGTCTGCGTACAAGATAATTTGTAATTTACCATCAAAAACGAACTCGTCATGCAAATATTAGTGATTGCGGCTACTTCATTTGAATTGCAGCCTTTTCTGGAAGTGGCATCAAATTACGGTCAATGCGATATCCTAGTAACGGGTGTCGGCATGGTCGCTACAGCCTTTGAGCTGGGAAGAGTGCTGCACGAAAAAAAATATGATCTCCTCATTAATATAGGGATAGGTGGATGTTTGGATCGTCATGTTGAAATAGGGGCGGTTGTTCAAGTCGTTTCGGAATCATTTGTTGAACTGGGCGCGGAAGACGGTCATAATTTTATTCCAATCGATCAATTGGGCTATGGAAAGTCTAAATTTACCTCATGTTTACTGCATGATAAGGAGCTTCGGATGCCTTTTCTAAGACAGGGGGAGGGAATTACCGTAAACAAAGTCCATGGTAATACCGAAAGTATAGAAAAAATTCAAAAACTACATCCCGATAGCCTTGTTGAAAGCATGGAGGGAGCTGCTGTTTTCTATGCCGCCGACAAAATGACCGTTCCCGTGATCGAAATTCGTGGTATTTCGAATTATGTGGAGAAAAGGAACCGTGCCACGTGGAACATCCCGTTAGCGATAATGAATAGTAATAAGGCACTTATAAAAACTTTAGAATATCTGAACGGCTTATATTCAAAAATTTAATACAAAAGTCATTTACTTATTAAAAAATGACATAAAACTATAGAATTAGCGGGTTCAAATCTTCAAAATATCAATTTTAAATAGTAGATTTGTAATCTAAAAATTGACACTATTTTACAACTGATGAGAGAAATACAATTCAGAGAAGCACTTCGTGAAGCAATGAACGAAGAAATGCGTAAAGACGACAAAATATTTTTATTAGGAGAAGAAGTTGCTGAGTATAACGGAGCTTACAAAGTAAGTCAGGGTATGCTTGATGAATTCGGCGCAAAGCGTATCATTGATACACCTATTGCGGAACTTGGTTTTGCTGGTATTGCTGTTGGTGCTGCAATGAATGGTTTGAAGCCAATTGTTGAATTCATGACATTCAACTTCTCACTTGTTGCAATTGACCAAGTAATCAATGCTGCAGCTAAAATTCACTCCATGAGCGGCGGACAGTTCTCCATTCCAATGGTCTTCCGTGGCCCTACAGGAAATGCTGGTCAACTTGCTGCCCAACACTCTCAAAACTTCGAGAACTGGTTTGCAAATACACCTGGTTTAAAAGTTGTGGTACCATCTAATCCATATGAAGCTAAAGGTTTATTGAAATCAGCTATTATTGATCCAGATCCTGTTATCTTTATGGAATCTGAGGTAATGTATGGTGATAAAGGTCAAGTTCCTGAAGAAGAATATTACTTGGAAATCGGAAAAGCTAATATTATCCAAGAAGGTACAGATGTAACCGTTGTATCGTTTGGTAAAATGCTTCCTCGTGTTGTCATTCCTGCAGTTGAAGAATTGAAAAAAGAAGGTATCAGCGTTGAATTAATCGATTTGCGTTCTGTACGTCCTATAGATTACCCTACAATCATCGCTTCTGTTAAGAAAACAAACCGTTTGGTAATCGTGGAAGAAGCATGGCCATTGGCGTCTATTTCTACGGATTTAGCATTCAATGTACAACGCAACGCATTTGATTACTTAGATGCGCCTGTTATCCGCGTAAATTGTGCAGATGTACCTCTTCCTTATGCTCCAACATTAATCGAAGCCGCTTTACCTAGCGTTGAGAAAGTGGTTAAAGCCGTGAAAGAAGTTTCTTATATCAAGAAGTAACACAAATTACGTTCTTAAAAAAATTAAAATCCCTTTTACTGAGTAAAAGGGATTTTTTTTTATATTTAAGCTGGCCAATTGTCGCTTATTAAAAAAATTAAAATTCCATATATGAAAAAATTAAGAATTGCCTCTTTGATGGCTGTATTTGCATTTCTAGCGATATCCGCTTCTGCACAAAAGACATACACATTACGCGTAAATCCCGATTCAGGGAAAAAAATATCGCAAAACCTTGTGATGACCATGGATATTGATGCTGCTGGCCAAAAGATGGTTACAGACCTTAATATGGGTTTTGATATCACCAATACGACGAAAAAAGACAATACTTTCGCGTTCGACCTTAGGTATACCGGAATCAACATGAAAATGAATATGGCTGGAATGGATATGACTTACGACTCTAAAAATCCTGAGGCTAATGACTTTTCCAAACAGATGCACGCGACTTTGGGCAAGCTACTAGAAAATAGTATTAGCTTTAATGTTGATCAACTTGGCAAATCTTCTGATATCAAGTTGCCTGAAGGTGTTAACATGCCCTTTGATAAAAGTATGTTCGAAAATATAAGTACAGTATTACCTGAACAGCCAATTAAAATAGGTGATTCTTGGACATCAAAAACTGAATCAGATGACTCAGGCATTTCGGTGGAAAGCAAAATGACTTTAATAGAAGCAAATGAACTCGGCTATAAAGTAAATGTCGAAGGAAAAATGTTCGGCACGGATGCCAATCAGGTAGGTAATGTACAGGGTTTCTATGTCTTGGATAAAAAGACCTGTCTTACCAAAATAACAGAAATGACCAGTGATGTAGATATGCCTGAAGCAAAAATTAAGACTACATTAAAAAGCCAATAAACGAAATAGAACTAAAAACGGAATAGGGGCTTTTTAGCCCCTATTCCGTTTTTTTTATATGCACTAAATTATGCGTTGATCTCTTCTTTGTATTGATCAGCAGATAACAAAGCATCTACATCAGCAGCGTTGTTCAATTTAATACGAACAATCCAACCTTCACCATAAGGATCAGAATTAACCAATTCAGGAGATGCATCAATAGCCTCATTAACAGATAAAATTGTAGCTGATACAGGTAAAAATAAATCAGAAACTGTTTTTACGGCTTCAATTGTACCGAAAACTTCATTTGCGGCTACTTCTTCACCTACAGTGTTTATGTCAACAAAAACGATGTCACCCAATTCACGTTGAGCGAAATCGGTAATCCCTACAACTGCTTCATCACCTTCAACACGAATCCATTCGTGATCTTTGGTGTATTTCAATTCTGCTGGAAAATTCATTGTATTTAATTTTTTGATTTTTAATGCCGTGAAGTTACAAAATATCTTTAATTGTCAAAAATGATATTCATCATAACATTTTTGTATTTATTTTTAAGCTATGAATCCTCAGATCGAAAGACTTTACCAAATTTCACACAAGAAAGAACGCCGCATCATCGGCCTGATGTCCGGAACTTCCCTCGATGGCCTTGATATCGCCATATGCCGCATAGAAAATGCGGGTAAGACAACAAAAATACAGCTAGAACATTTTGCTACAATGGATTATGAGGATGAGTTTCGGACGCGGGTTCGCGAAGTTTTTGCAAAACGCAATATCGATCAGCAGCTCTTCTCCGGACTCCATGCTTACATAGGAATCACGCATGCAAAATTAATCAATGCAGCTTTGAAGCAATGGAATATTTCACACAAGCAGATAGATTGTATCGCCAGCCATGGACAGACTGTATACCATGCTCCCCAATCGTTGACCAAGGATCTGAACTGGCCCAATAGTACGCTGCAAATTGGAGATGGAGACCATATTGCAGTAGATACAGGTATCATAACCCTATCTGATTTTAGACAAAAACATATTGCCGCAGGGGGAGAGGGCGCGCCTTTGGCTGCTTATGGCGACTTCTTGCTTTTCTCACATCCCACAGAAAATCGTTTCTTACTGAATATTGGAGGTATTTCTAATTTCACATTTATCCCAAGCCATCAAACAAAGTTGAACGCATATGCTACCGACCTCGGACCAGGAAATACCATGATGAATCAATACATGAAAGCACACTTTAATACAGAAATGGACAAGGATGCATACGTGGCAAAAACCGGCCTCGTAAGTGACCAGTTATTGAATCAGCTTTTAGCGGACGAATTTCTAACACTTCCCTTTCCAAAAACCACGGGGCCAGAACTATTTAATTTGACCTATCTCGAAAGAGCACAGGATAGTTCTAAAACAACCGATCTGCCCCATAAAGATATCATGGCAACCCTAAATCGTTTTGCTGCCCAAGCGATAGTGAATGGAATTCGCAGACAGGCAGAAGGTTTAACCGATATAGCGGTATATATCAGCGGCGGCGGGCTACACAATCCTTTGCTGTTTGATTACATCAAGAAAAGTCTACCGGCATTTAAGGTGCAAAGTTTTGCAACATTAGGTATAAATCCAGATGCCAAAGAAGCTGTTCTCTTTGCACTATTAGCAAATGAAACCCTGGCGGGCAATAAATCCAATGTCGAGCAAATTAAAGATTCTCCCGCTGTTTGTATGGGCAAAATCAGCTTACCCGAATAATTATTCCGTATCGATGGCTTCCTGTAAAAATTCTTTGAAAGGAAGCATACTTTTATAGGAAGCCACGATATTATCCAGTGCATTTTTCGCCGATAACTCCTTTATGCTTAAAGGTCTATCCAAGACAAAACTTTTCAATTTAATAAAGTCTATAAAAGGATTATCCTCGCTATAACCAGCTGGAGCACGTTTCAATAGATCTTCTTTGAAAAGATTGATTTTATTTTCGGACAATACCGTTTTCAATATACCGTCTAGTTTACCGCCATTATAATCAATTTCCTGTCTTATTGCTTCCAAATGTTGCTTTTCAGGCCGCCAATAGCCACATGCAATAAAGGAGTTTTCTGCACCTATATGAATATAATATTCGGGTCCTTGCAACTTTCTTCCATCAACAGATATTCCTGCACCAAACCAACTTTTATAAGGTGTTTTATCATTTGAAAAGCGTGTATCACGATAAATACGAAATAGACATTTACTGGCCTGTATGGAAGTATTAATTTTAGGGTCAAATTCACTCAATGCAGCGATTAAATCCGTTAAAAAATTTCTCACATCCGCCAAAGCGTTTTCATATTGTCCTCTATTATCGGCAAACCATTCCCTCGAATTATTTGCTTTCAATGCTGTTAAAAAATCAAAAGTAGATTTTTGAATGTGACTCATAATACGATCAATTGATTAAAATTAAGAAAACATAGACCATTGGTGCCGCCAATAATAGTCCATCAAATCTATCTAAGAAACCACCATGTCCGGGAAGTATATTTCCCGAATCCTTGACATGCAAACTCCGCTTCAGCATTGACTCGACCAAATCCCCCAATGTTCCTACAATACTGATAATTGCAGCAATGCTGATCCATTGCCAAAGTGAAAGATAACCGAAATATTTTTCCAGGTTTACCGCTGCAACAATAGCTAAAATCAAGCCTCCAAAAAAACCTTCCCATGTTTTCTTTGGTGATATTCGTTCGAAAAGTTTACGCTTTCCAAAACTCCGTCCAGCCAGATAGGCCCCCGTATCATTTGTCCACAATAAAATCAAGAAGCCTAAAGGAAGGACATAATTAAAATCCCCTTGTATAAAACCTAATTTGGAAAATAGGAAAAAAGGCAATGTAACATAAGCTATTCCCAAAAAAGTATAGGCGATATCATTAAAAGGAAAAGTTCGTTTCTGGAAAAGTGAAATAATATAAGTCACACTAACAAAAGGAATAATCAGCGCTAAAAATTTCTCTCCAAGTATATTCATCG
Source organism: Sphingobacterium sp. (assembly GCA_022712315.1). Classification (GTDB taxonomy): domain Bacteria; phylum Bacteroidota; class Bacteroidia; order Sphingobacteriales; family Sphingobacteriaceae; genus Sphingobacterium. The sequence continues at coordinate 19,573 of JALAGS010000132.1, forward strand.
AAATTAACGATCCCAATGCAAATAGTACCAGTGCAAGTGCTATACCTATTCCCTTATTTGGAGCCCTATCTTCGGATGATACTATTCCATAGAACTCATAAAGACACCAGGTACTTAGTAAAGTAAAAAATATGGAATAGACATAGGCACCCAAAAGGGTGGAAGCGATCATAACAGCCACAAAGACTATTCCGGTTATTGCTCTAGTTTTCATGTCTTAAAGTCCCCTTTCCGCTTCCTCAATCAATCTTTCGGCTACGTCAGTAGATCCTTCACTGACATAAAGTTCAATTTTTCCAAATAAATAGGAAGAATCTTGTTTATTCAACGCGACAGCAGGAATACCATTCTCCTCCAGCATTTGTTTGACTATCTCGGCCTGAATAGCATTTGTATATGTTTTAATTTTTTTCCAGTCGTTCTCCATTGTTTTCTTTTTGCGTTGATCGATAAAATAAGAATACAAAAATAAGAGTAAAAATGAAGCCTACAAGATATATCCACCAAGATTGTAACTCAAACGCATTGAGTTCATCGTAATTTTTTCCTTGTCTCGCATAATAGAATGACATCACTGTAGCTCCAGCATTATTCACAAAGTGCCCAAATATGGGCAGCAGGATATTTTTACTCCATAAATAAAGGTAGCCAAAAAACGCCCCTAATAGCATACGGGGGATAAATCCAAAAAATTGCAAATGTATTGCGCTAAAAATTATCGCGACAATCCATATAATAAGATGTGGGTTTCCCAGCCATCTCCCAACGATGTTCTGCAAAACACCACGAAACAGTAACTCTTCTCCTATAGCAGGAATCAATGCCAGTACAATTATGTTGAACAGAAAGCCAACAATACTTGATTCCATGATAATACCGCGAACCAGATCCCCCGAATCCTTTTCACTTTGCTCCATCCATAACTGCACAGATCTCATATTTTCCGGGAGTTTCAGTGATTCGTTCCAATGACCAATTAGACTCATCAAAGGCATAAAAGCGAGCATAGCAAAAAAAACATAGGCAAACTGTGTCATCTTAGGTCTATAGCTGTATTGAAAATATTTAATCCCATAGCCTTCACACATATTCATCAAATAGGCCGGAATTACAAAAGATCCGAGACTGCTCATTAACAACAATAATCGCATCTCATTGGCAGTACCATTCATAATGACCCCTATAGAAAACACTTGTCCAGTCACCTTATAATAAAAGAACAGTAGGATAATATAGAAAACTTGTGATACAAATGTAAAACCAATGATCATTAAGATCAAACGTAACAAAGATTGAAAGGGGGAAGTCGTCTGTTCGGGAAACATATATTATTAAATCTATTTTTAAAGATAGCAATAAAAGAAAGCACAGGCAATAAAACTCATAGGCTCCCTTAGATTCAGTTATAGTAAAGAACTTACATGATAATGATCTAAACAATAAAAAAGGGCTTTGAAATTTCTCAAAGCCCTTATATTTATGTTATTTTAATTCACCCGGATAGGATCGGCCGGTTTTTGTAGATTTTTGTATGGATAAGTCTTCATTTCTTCCAACAAGATCTTCACCGTTCTTTCAAGTTGAGGATCACGGCCTTCTAAAAGGTCTTTTGGCAATTGCTCGATAAACAAATCTGGGGCAACTCCCTCATTTTCAATAATCCAGTTTCCTTTCAAATCATATACACCAAAATTTGGAGATGTAATGCGTCCTCCATCCAACAACGGCGGATAACCACTGATACCCACTAAGATTCCCATTGTTGTACGACCTACCAATTTTCCCAGTCCTTTAAAACGGAACATATAAGGCATCATATCGCCACCGGATCCGGCATTTTCATTAATAATCATAGCCTTTGGTCCATAAATACCATTGCCTGGGGTCGTAAATCCTTTACCATCACGAATTCCCCAACCAGAAATCAATTCGCGCGATAGAAGATCAATTACATAATCAGCAACCCAGCCACCACCATTATTTCTTTCGTCCATTAGAAGGGCCTTTTTATCCATTTGAGCGAAATAATAGCGATTGAAATAGGTGTAACCTTCAGGACCCGTATTCGGCATATACACGTAAGCTATTTGACCATTACTCAATTCGTTTACTTTTTTACGATTCCGCTCAACCCACTCCATGCTCCGCAAACTCATTTCATCACTAAATGAAATAGGTTTAACGGTCACTTCACGCGCTCCTACCAATGAAGGTTTTGAATTGATCTTTAACGTCACTTGTTTGCCAACTGTATTGTCAAATAAGCTATAGATATCTTTAGCCTCAGTCAATTCTGTACCGTTAACAGCAACAATATAATCTCCTTCCTTGATGTTCAATCCTGGTTCAGCCAATGGAGCTTTGAATGTTGGATTCCACTCCAGGCGAGTAAATAACTTCGTAATCTGATAATAACCATTCTTTAACGTGTAATCTGCACCGAGCACACCGACTGAAACTGAGGGGGTGGAAGGTTGATCTCCTGGATAAATATAATTGTGTCCTACAACCATTTCACCCATCATCTCATTTAATAAATAGCCAAGATCCGAGCGATGGTTAACAAAAGGCAAGAATTTTTCATACTTGGTTTTCATTGCTTTCCAGTCTGCACCGTGCATATTTTCAACATAAAAATAATCTTTTTGCATAGACCAAACTTCATTGAATACCTGCTTCCATTCGGCAGCGGGATCTACCAATTGCTGAATTCCACCCAACTTAACTTCACCGGCAGTAGGGGAGGCTACTTTTTGCCCAGCTGTTACGATATTGAAGCCACTGCCCGTTTGATATAACATCTTCTTACCATCCGCACTAATCACAAAACTACGGGCATTTTCTACTAAGGTTTTATTTTCGAGATCCTTAAAATCATACGCCCCGATAGTCCCCCCACGTTGATAGGTCAATTGATTGTGCACTAAACCATTCAAGCTCCAATAAGGTCCTGCTGGCAAAGGGAGCGCAACAATTCGATTTTCCACACGATCGAAATCCACCTGAATAGATTTGTCGATTGGCTTGCTTGCTACTGCTTCTTCTTTTTTATCTTTTTTAGGAGCTTTTTTATCGTTCTCTTTTACACGATCAGTTTTATTCGTTTCTCCCTCTTCCTTTTTGTCGGGTTTATCTTCCCGGATTTGCTCTTCATCACTATCATTCTTAAAGAAAGATGGTGTTTTGCTCGACAAAATAAAGGCATATACAGCATAATCGACATTACGTTGAGCAGCAGACATATGCAAGCCTGAATTTGTCAGTCCTGTGTTTGTACTCGCGGTAAAAAATAGATATTTACCATCTTGAGAGAATGCTGTGTTGCGAGCAGAGCTCATACCATCAGTGATCTGCTGGGTTTTCTTTGTATCCAAATTGTACATGAATACAGCAGGTACACCATTTTCCAGCGTACGTATAAAGGATATCCATTTTGAATCCGGAGACCAGCTTGGCTGAAAATGATTAGATACACGACCAGTTTGCCCACTCAATTTGTCATCTGCAACTTTAACAATAGCCTTAGAAGCAATATCAATATAATACAGATTGAGATGTGAATCATTGTAAAACAATTTCTTTGAATCCGGCGACCATGTCGGTTCAAAATAGAAATTAGTTTCCCCTAAATTAAAGTATAAAGGTTGATCTTTTCCAAATTGATCCATCAGCACCAACTGATATGACCCATTTTTGTCTGAAATATAAGAAACCCACTTACCGTTTGGAGACCAATCTGGAAAACGCTCATGAGAGCCTGGTGAATTTGACAGATTTCGAGCTTCACCTTTTTCTTTAGGCACCGTAAATATCTCGCCTCTCGCCTCAAATAACGCGCGCTGGCCTGTTGGTGACAGTGCAGCATAACGTATATCATCCTTAATATCTTTATAATAAGGTCTTTTATACATCACATCTGTGTTTACGCTAATATGCAGGGGAGTTACCTTATTATTGCCTAGACTCAAGGTATTTAGTGCACCTGCATATTCAAAGATCAGATCAGTTCCATTCCCGTTCAGCGAACGCACATCATAATCTTTGAAATCCGTTAGTTTTTCTACCTTCTTGGTCTTTGTATCATAGCTGAAGATATTGACAATCTTATCGCGATCAGACAGGAAATAAACCTTAGCTCCCAACCATAATGGTTTAACGTCGTTGCTCTTAACCTGTGGAATTGCTTCTATCTCTTTGGTTTTCGTATCGAAGATCCAAATAGTTGGCATACCACCACCCCGATAACGTTTAAAGGCTACACGGTCTCTTTCTGTAGGATCAGTATTCTTGATATAGGCCCAATAACGCCCATCTGCAGAAGGGCTGCCCTGAGTGGCTTCGGGCATCATCAGTGCCTTGTCCATTCCTGACATTTGTATATTGGAACTATATAATCGCGGACTTAAAGCATAGGTAAAATCACGTGATGTCGTGTAATATACCTCGTCATTGTTGAGCCATCCACGTAATACATCCGAAGATGGATGATAAGTTATACGTTTTGGTTCACCTCCTTCTACAGGAATTACATAGACATCCGTATTTCCGTCATAATTTCCTGTAAATGCAATTTTCTTACCATCTGGGGAAAACATCGGGTTTTGCTCTACGCCTGGATTTGTAGTAAGACGTCTTGGATTCGCTCCGTTTTTGTCAGCAATCCAAATATCTCCACCATAGACAAAAGCGATATTAGTAGCGCTTATACTTGGATTTCGAAGCAATAGGGTTTCTTGCGCTTTTGTTTGCAGAAAGGTTGTTCCGAGTAAAAAGGCTGCAATTAACTTGAAATGAATTTTATTCATAAACGTTTAAAGGTTAAAATTTACCACGCACAAAACTACAGATTTGTGAACTGGATCTAGTTAGTATATCAACAAAGTTGCATAAAAAAAATCACAAAAAAAAGCCCCGCTTTCGAGCGGGGCCTTCATTTATTATTGATGATTAGAAACCGTATTCTTGTTCGATTTCCAATACAATGCCTTCGTCGACTAAAACACGTCCACAATGTTCACAGATAATAATTTTTTTGCGCTGACGGATTTCCGATTGCATTTGCGCAGGGATCTTATTGTGACATCCTGAACAGCTATCGCGATCAATCGAAACAACAGCAAGACCATTTTTGAACGAGTTACGTAGACGGTAATATACTTTTACCAAACGCTCCTCAATATTCGCTTCAGCTTCAGCAGCTTTTGCCAATAACGCATCTTCTTCCTTTTGTGTTTCAGAAGTAATTGTTTCTAATTCCTTCTTCTTACCCTCCAGTTCGTTTTTGCTGTAATCAAGATTTCCTACAGTGGCTTCGTAGTTTTCTGTTTTGTTGCGAATCTCGAATTCTGCTTCTTTGATTCTTTTTTCACAAACCTGGATTTCAAGACCTTGGATTTCGATTTCTTTCGAAATAGCGTCATACTCACGATTATTTTTTACCTCATTTAACTGCGACTCATATTTCTTGATAGCAGCTTGGGCATCCTTAATCATGTTTTTACGCTTAACGATCGAATCTTCCAAATCGTCTAAGTCTATTCTGATCTTCTCAATACGAGTTTCTAAACCCGCAATCTCATCTTCAAGATCTGCAACTTCCATAGGTAATTCACCACGAACTTGGCGAATTTTGTCTATTTTAGTATGAATGGCTTGCAAAAGCCATAATGCTTTCAATTTTTGTTCTACGGTTTGTTCCATCAACTGTAGTATTTTATAGGGTTTGTATCTATTTCTGTTGTTAAGGTTGCAAAGTTAGGAAATTTTTTCGTAATAATGTCGTACAATAATTCTTGCGTAAATTGTTCGCTCTCAAAATGTCCGGTATCAGCGATAACGATTTCCCCTTCTGCGTCAAAAAATTCATGATATTTATAATCAGCCGTCACAAAAAAATCAGCGCCTGAACGTTTGGCTGCACCCAGTAAAAATCCACCAGATCCACCACAAACAGCTACTCGGCCAACTTTTTTACCTAACAGTGCTGTATGACGGATGACATTCAATCCAAGTTTTGCTTTAAGATAAGCTAAAAAATCCAGTTCATCCATTGGTTCTGCTAAATTTCCGATCATCCCAGCTCCAATTTCACTTGCTGTATTCGCCATATCAAGCAAATCATAAGCTACTTCCTCATATGGATGAGCTTCATAAAGCGCCAAAAGCAACTTTCGTTCAATGCTTTTCAGATAAATCACTTCTATCCGGGTTTCTTCAACACGTTCTTGAATCCCTATCTCTCCAATTGTAGGATCAGCGCCAGCCAACGGTCTAAAACTACCATAACCAGCCGTGTTAAAGCTACATTGATCATAATGCTTTCCGACTTTTCCGGCTCCCGCATCGAATAAGGCCTGTCGAACATCTTCAACGTGACTTCTCGGAACGAAAACAACCATTTTCCGTAAAATATTTGTTTTAGACTCCAATATTGCCTGATTCTCCAGACCTAACTTATTCGCAATCTTTGTATTCACGCCACCTGTGACATTGTCCAAGTTTGTATGAATCGCATACAATGCTATTTTATGTTCGATTGCTTTAATAACCGTACGCTCCACATAATTCTTTCCATTGAATTTCTTCAATCCTTTAAATACAATAGGATGGTGTGAAATAATTAAATTACAGCCTTTATCAATAGCTTCTTGTACGATAGCTTCCGTACAGTCCAATGAAATGAGCACTTTTGTAATCTCCTTATTTGCATCTCCCACAATAAGTCCAGCATTATCATAAGATTCTTGTAAATCTAAAGGAGCAAGCCGCTCCAAATAGTCAATGACATCTTTAATTCTCATGGTCTACAATTACCTCCTTTTCTCTAAATTTATTATGTTCTTCTAAAATTCTTTTGTTGGCATTAATTTCAAACCAATAATTAGCTAATGTCACAAAATGCATGACGATTAACACGCCTGAAATAGATAATGGTAACGGAATATTTGTTGCTAAATAAATCCAGGCATATAATGATCCCTTTCTAAAGGTAGGATTTTCCTCAACAGCAATTTTTCGGTCATAGAATTCATTGATCAATGAATCCCGCAAACGTGTAGCGACCTGAAAATTCCAATAAATATTCACCAAAGGGATTGCGACCAACCAGGATTGATTAGGGGTCATTAATCTATTTTCACTGGCAACTAATTTTAACGTTTTCCGGATCGTATTTGCAAACAATAGCCACACGATAATACGTATAGCTACAATAGCCAGAGCTGTATAAATTACCTCTGGCTTACTCAATTCTTTTATTAGTTCCTCTTGCGTCATCGAAATATCTATTGCTTATTTATTTTCACGTTCTAACAAATCTACTAATTCTTTCAGCTTTTTTATTTGCGGATTATGATCTCCAGCAAATTCGATTGTTTTAAAACCAAGATTTTTTGCCTTTTTATAAAAAGGATAAAAATCATCTTTCTCCAACGCTGTGCCATCTTCATAAGTTAAGATGTAGGTAGTTGGAATTTTATTTCGTTTCGGATTTATCAAATGGATCTTGTCCGTCAATGTTTTTAAAGGGTGGGGGACATCTCTAGGAAACTTCGTATCATCCTTTACCCAAAAGGGCAGAATATAGCCATCCTTTTCAAATTTCAAGAGTCCGTTATCCGTATCCGGTTTCCGCATCAAATTCATTACTGATTGTTGGTCTTCAGGAAGGATAGCATCCAAATAAACCAATTTTCTAATTCGATCCGGAAGACTGTCTGCTACAGCCGTCATAACCATACCACCATAACTATGTCCAACCAGGATAATATCATGAAGATCCTCAAACAAAATTGTATTCACAACATCATTGACATGAGTCTGTAATCCAATAGAAGTATCTGCTAAATGATAACGTTCCCCCAAACCAGTTAGTGTGGGACGATAAATTTTGTTTCCTTTTTTCTCTAATTCGCTGGCCGTGTTTTTAAACTGCCAGGCACCGCCCCATGCGCCATGAACTATTACATAAGTAGAAGACTGTGCATAAAGACTTTTACCTAAAACACATAATGAAAAACAAAATATTAAATACAATAATCTACAGTAATTCATACAGTTATATTTCCAATTAAATTTATTACAATTTATCTTTGCTGTACATCTATTTTTTTATCATTTCATCATCAGACATCAAATTGAAGCAAAAAAACAAAATGTAAGCACTTACTCACGTCATTAAAAATAAACTAAAATCCACTTTTGGCTATTTTTCAGAGGTTATTGCTCACTATAAATCAAATAGGGTAGGGGAGAACCTTCGAAAAAATTAAACAAATAAAAGAAATATAGTAGGCCTCTTATGAAAATCATCCTTTCGTTTTCGCCATTCAGCAATTGTGAAACTTTGGATGGATTCATCTGGAGCTGTCAAATTGGATGCTACACAAAGTAAGGTCGAAGGCTTACAGGTCTTCAGCAGATCTGCCAAAAGCTGATTATTCCTAAAGGGAGTTTCAATAAAAATCTGAGTTTGTTTTTCACGCCCGGACTGCAGCTCGAGACTTTTAATTTCTCTAGCCCGTTCTATTTTATCAATCGGCAGATAACCATGAAAAGCAAATTTCTGACCACTGAAACCCGAAGCCATCAGAGCCAGTAGAATAGAACTGGGGCCAACAAGCGGAACAACTTTAATTCCCAGCTGATGTGCACGCGCAACAATTGAAGCACCAGGATCAGCGACACCAGGGCATCCTGCTTCCGACATCAGACCTACATTCTTGCCATGCGTCAGACCTTCAAAAAAATCATTAATATTTCCTTTATCCCGCGCATGCTTTCCATAATCATGAATTGTGAGTTCGCTCTGCGGAATCTTTAAACCCGCAAGTTTTAGAAATTTACGCGCCGTCTTTTCATTCTCCACAATATACTCGTCCAATGAATTTATCGTTTCCACCAAATAAGGAGTAAACGACTGGAAAGCTGCATCATCACTCAATGGAACAGGAATTAAATATAATATGCCATTTGCCATAATACAAACGTACTAATTAAGCTCCATTTGGTTATACTAATTTTAAACTTAGCATTATTTAACCTTTTAAAATGATTATAATTTCGAATTTTAAACTCATTATTAGTATTTTAGCGTAAATATTTATTGCAACAATAAACATCATTCAAATGATCACACAAATTACAGAAGGCGTAAAAATCTCGGTTGAAACGATCTATCAATCTGAGTATTCGAATCCGGACCGTGAGCATTTTATGTTTGCTTATCATATCAGCATAGAAAATCTCAGCGATTACACGGTTCAACTTATAAGCCGCTATTGGAAAATTTTTGATGCGAAAGGAGACTATAGAGAGGTATCGGGAGATGGCGTAGTGGGCGAACAACCCATTATTGAACCTGGACAGACCCATCAATATACTTCAGGTTGCAATCTCAATAGCGAATTCGGATTCATGGAAGGATATTATAATATGATCCGAACACTAGACAACAGCAGCTTTCAAGTTGAAATACCTCGTTTCAATCTGATAGCAGATTACGCGTTGAATTAATTTTATCAAGGCAGTATCATTATTGCCAATTAATCATACAACGAAGCTTTTTTCGCATCGAATAAGAAACTATTTCTTTATTTTTGCGAGCGTTCCAAATTAACGGGTTATACCGAGACCATTTGAATTAGTTATTTATTGAATGGTATGAGCTAAACCTCATGAAGAACGCCACCCAATAGATTAAATTAGTCAGCAATCAAAAGATTATTGATTTAATATATAAATAACTGATAATCAGAAATATAACAAGATTCTGATTATCAACACAATGCATACTACCAAGAGCAGAAATCTCCTGGAAGTATCTTGTTGTGTAAATTGACTGAATATAATTTAGGGTGATATAACGTGAGTATTTTAGCTACAGAACAAGTAAGCCATTCTTTCCACGATCGATGGCTTTTTAAAGATTTACATTTCGGCCTCCAAAAAGGAGATCGAGTAGCCTTGGTCGGGATAAACGGCACAGGTAAATCAACATTACTTTCCATTTTAGCAGAACGGATCTTACCGACTTCAGGAAAAGTTGTAAAAGAAAAAGGCATAAAAATTGGTTTCTTAGAACAGGATCCTGATTTCACAGGATTAAAATCTATCAATGATTTTATTTATAGTGCAGACAACGACCAACAGCGTCTTATCCGCGAATATGAAGAACTTCTTTCGGAAAGTGACATCGACCAAATTAAACTGGAAGATCTGACGGAAAGAATAAGCTCATTGAATGCCTGGGAATATGAGCATAATATAAAGACGATTCTCAATCGCCTAAACATTATGGATTTTCACCAGGATATTAAAAGTCTTTCAGGAGGTCAACGAAAACGCCTGGCACTAGCCAAACTTCTAATAGACGAACCCGATATTTATATATTGGATGAGCCTACCAACCATTTGGATATAGAGACGATTGAATGGCTGGAAAAGCTATTGACAACAGGAAATAAAACCGTTCTATTGGTCACTCACGATCGTTACTTTTTAGACAACATCTGTACGGAAATGCGGGAGCTAGATAGGGGCAACCTCTATAATTATAAAGGAAACTATTCATACTTTCTAGAGAAAAAATCAGAACGGGAAGCGATCGATGCAGTGATGGTAGAGAAGAGTAGAAATCTTCTTCGCCGCGAATTGGAATGGATGCGACGTCAGCCCCAAGCGCGCGGTACCAAATCCAAATCGCGTATCGATGCATACTATGAATTAGAAGAAAAATCTAAAGCTATAAAAGGAAACGATTCGGTGCAACTCAGTGTGAAAGTAAGCAGGCAGGGATCAAAAATATTAGAACTGGATAAAGTTTCGAAACGGTATGGGCCAAAAGAAATCATACAGGATTTTTCATATACATTCAAAAAGGGCGATCGTATAGGTCTAGCTGGAAAAAACGGAACTGGAAAATCTACCTTTCTAAACTTAATCACGGGAGAAGAAAAACCTGATACAGGAGTGATCGCTGTTGGAGAAACAACAGTCTACGGATACTACAAACAAGGTGGATTGGAAGTAAACGAAAACGATCGTGTATTAGATGTTGTAAAGAATGTAGCGGATTATATTGAGATGGCAAATGGAGAAGTAATCACGGCTTCCCAATTGCTGACTCATTTCTTATTTCCTCCCGAAAAACAATTTGGTTTCGTTAACAAGCTAAGTGGAGGAGAAAGAAAACGTCTTCAGCTTATGCGGTTATTAATGAAGAACCCTAATTTCCTTATACTCGATGAGCCTTCAAACGATTTAGATATTGACACTTTAAATGTCCTGGAAGATTTTCTTGATAATTATAAGGGCGTACTTATCTTAGTATCCCACGATAGATATTTATTAGATAAATTAACGGATCAACTTTTTATTTTCGAAGGAAAAGGGAAGGTACAAATCTACAACGGAAATTATGCTGACTTTAAACTCGAACAAGACGAGATCCAAAAATTAGAAAAAGAAAAGCAGAAAAAAAGCATTCAAGAACAGACAAAGCCAGTTGTAAAAGAGGAGAAGAAAAAACTCTCTTACAAAGAGCAATTGGAGTATACTAAGCTAGAAGAGGAAATCGAAATGTTGGAGCAAAGTATAAAGTCAAAAACGGAAGAGCTGAATCAAGTAACAGATCACTTAAAACTATCGTCCCTTGCAGAAGAAATTCAATCCATCCAAAGGGAGATAGATGACAAATCCGAAAGGTGGTTATATCTTGCTGATTTTATGTAAAATTTCACATAGCGTTTCACGTGGAACGTAAAGAAAGCTTAAATTTGTAAACAAAATAAAACACCACGTTTCACGTGGAACAAGAATAGAAAAATGTTTAAAAAATATAATGTAATAGTAGTTGGTGCAGGTCATGCAGGCTGTGAAGCCGCAGCCGCTGCTGCCAACTTGGGATCGTCAACTTTACTCATTACAATGAATATGGGAGTAATAGCCCAAATGAGTTGTAACCCTGCTATAGGTGGAGTTGCGAAAGGCCAAATTGTACGGGAGATTGACGCCATGGGCGGATACACAGGCATCATCGCAGACAAATCAACTATCCAGTTTCGCATGCTTAACCTATCCAAAGGACCGGCGATGTGGAGCCCACGTACTCAAAATGATCGTATGCGATTTGCAGAAGAATGGCGACTACAATTGGAATCTCTTCCCAATTTAGATATGTGGCAAGATACCGTCAAAGAGGTAATCGTAAAGAACGGTAGAGCTTGTGGTGTCATCACGTCTATGGGAATAGAAATAGAATCTGATGTAGTCGTATTAACCAATGGAACATTTTTAAATGGTGTCATCCATATCGGCGATAAGAAATTTGGTGGAGGTAGAACAGGAGAGAAGGCTGCCACAGGTTTGACAGAACAGCTTGTTTCACTCGGGTTCGAATCAGGAAGAATGAAGACCGGAACTCCACCACGTATAGATGGTAGAAGCCTTAACTATGCGCTGATGGAAGAGCAATGGGGTGATGAAAAGCGAGGTAGATTTTCTTATACAGATGTAGAAATACCAACAGAACAACGTTGTTGTTGGATTACATATACCAACGACAAAGTGCATGAGATGCTACGGACGGGTTTCGAAAAATCGCCTATGTTCACTGGACGCATCAAAGGGCTAGGACCACGTTACTGTCCATCGATAGAAGATAAAATTAATCGCTTTGCCGAACGTGACCGGCACCAGATATTTGTCGAACCCGAAGGTTTTAAAACAGTAGAGATTTATGTAAATGGATTTTCGACCTCTCTACCGGAAGATGTGCAGCTAAAAGCATTGCAACTAATCCCTGGTTTCGAAAATGCCAAAATGTACCGTCCTGGCTACGCCATAGAATACGATTACTTTCCACCAATGCAACTAGATCTCACACTCGAAACGCAATTGGTAAAACACCTGTTCTTTGCAGGCCAGATTAATGGAACCACAGGATATGAAGAAGCAGCTGCTCAAGGTTTCCTAGCCGGTATTAATGCGCACCAGCGTATCAATGACGATAAGGAACTTATTTTAAAAAGATCCGAATCCTACATTGGCGTATTGGTAGATGACCTCGTAACAAAAGGAACAGAAGAACCTTACCGGATGTTTACATCGAGAGCGGAACATCGCTTGTTATTACGCCAAGACAATGCAGATATTCGCCTTACCCCATTAGCTTATAAATTGGGACTGGTAGGAGAGGAAAGACTAAAGAAAGTAGAGAACAAAATAGATAACTCTAATAATATTATCGAGTATCTGAAACAAAACTCCACTAATCTCGAAAAGATGAATAACGTGCTGGCTGAAGTAGGCTCAAGTGCGCTTGCTCAAAAAACTAGATTAAGCAATGTACTTGCAAGACCACAGGTCAGTATTCAAGACATTATAAAAGGAGATGAGAGCTTTGCACAATTTGTATCACAATTCGACAACGATACCATAGAACAAGCGGAGATAAATCTCAAATATGAAAGCTACTTCGAAAAAGAAATAGAGATTGTGAACCGAATGAAAAAGATGGAAGACAGAGAAATAAATCCCGATTTCGATTACAGTTTATTAACTTCACTGTCAATCGAAGCAAGGCAAAAATTATCGAAGGTCAAACCTCGTACACTGGGCCAGGCATCGCGAATATCGGGTGTTTCACCTTCCGATATCAGCGTATTGATGGTTCACATGAGTTAAATAATTGATTTTCAGATTATTAAATAAATAATACATACAAGCTTAAAATAAGCGATTTAAGACAATATTCTATTTTTTATGACAACTTCTTCAAAAGAAAATAAAAGTAGTTCAGAAAGGCTAAAAAGTGGCTTAAAGCCAAGATTACTTATTTTAAGCTTGTTTATTATGCTTATTGGCTTATCGATACAGTGTGCGAGTATACAGCAACCAACCGGAGGGCCAAAAGATTCTATTCCGCCTAAAATTTTACTGGAAAATCCTACGAATTTTTCGAAGAATTTTACAGCAAAAAAAATAGTCATCACTTTTGACGAATACATCAAACTCGCCAATCAACAAAAAGAATTTAGTATCACACCCGATATGGGGAGCAATCCTGAATTCAAAGTCAAGAAAAAAAATCTTGAGATTACCCTACCGGATTCCCTGGAGAAGAATACAACATACAGCATATACTTTGGTAAGGGCCTTGTGGATTATAATGCGGGAAATGCATTGGTTAACTATGCTTATGTTTTTGCAACAGGAGACAAAATAGACTCACTCAGCATATCTGGCAACGTAAAAAGTGCAGTTACCAAAGAGGTCCAAAAAGATGTTAAAGTCTTGTTGATACCCATTAGTCAAGATTCCATTTTTGGTAAAAAGAAAGCCAATATATTTACAACAACAGATACAGCCGGCAATTATAAACTAAATAATCTAAGAGAGGGAACATACCGCATTTATGCGCTTCAGGAAAAAAACAATGATAGAATTTACAATGGTGCCGACGAAGAAATAGGTTTCTTAAAAGATTCTATAGTGCTAGAACGAGATTTGAGCAATATTAATCTGGAAATATTCAAGGGCACCCCAAAGAAGTTTAGAACGCAAGAAAAGAAATTTGAAAAAAATGGGAGTGTACTCCTTATTTTTAACAGAAGAGTAGATAAACCTAATCTTAATATACTTCATGATGAAGTAAATAACAAGATAAAATCGTACGTTTTTCAAAAACCTCGGATTCGGCGACCTTGTTTATTCCTAATTTAAAAATAGACTCCTTAAAGCTGGTCTTAACGGAAAATGAAAAGCCGCTGGATACCATTCTTGTCAGAAAAGGAAACGTAAAAATAGAACAAACAATAGAACCTATTTTTACACCAAATAACGGAAGAGTGGATCGCATTACTCACCTCCAGGTATCCGCTTTCACACCAATAAAGAATATAGACAAAACAAAATTAAAGTTCAAAGAAGATTCATTGGTACGCACCAATTATCAACTTGCAGTAGATACAGCTAATTCCAACATTTATCATATTCGATATAATTGGAGAAAGGACAAAAAGTACCAAATTGAATTCGCAGAAGGTGCCATTACTGGCTATTTTGGAGAACAAAATAAAGAGAAAAAACTGGATCTTACCTATGACGATAGCGAGAACTATGGCGATCTTACTTTTGATTTCACAGATCTGGATAGCAACACTACTTACTTGGTAGAATTGATTAATGAGAAAAAGGACAAAGTCTATCGTTTAGACAAAATAAACATAGATAACCCGACGGTTGTATATAAACAATATCCAGGAGGGAAATACAGTTTGCGTGTAATCCGAGACGATAACGGCAATGGTATTTGGGATACTGGAGATGTAGAAAAAAAGACTTTTCCAGAGTCTGTTGTATACTTAAACAAAGTATTCACTATACGAGCAAACTGGGAGCAAAAAGATAGCTTTTCATTAAGTGGCCTCAAAAAAGAATAATTAAGGCCACCTAATAAAAAGCTAATTAAATCATACTAATTCGTTTAAGCTAATACCAAGAGCTGTACAAAACATAATTATGCGGTAACTGCTGTAACAGTTCTTTCTGTTCTTCGGTTAGCGCTTTTATTTTTTTTGCAGGTACGCCGGCATAGAGGAATCCCGACTCACAGCGCGTATTTTCCAAAATTACCGCCCCGGCTGCTATAATCACATTAGATTCGATAACAGCATTGTCCATAACAATTGCACCCATACCAATAAGCACATAATCTTCAACAACACAGCCATGTACCATGGCTTGGTGTCCCACGTTTACATAACTACCTATTGAAGTACCGCATTTCTTATAAGTGCAATGTATAACAGCGCCATCCTGAATATTCGTATAGTTACCTATACGAATATAATTGACATCGCCACGAATGACAGCGTTAAACCAGATCGAACAATGGTGCCCAATCTCAACGTCGCCCACAATAGTTGAATTAGGCGCTAAAAAGCATTCTTCAGCAATTAGCGGAGACTTATCCAAAACGGGTAAAATAAGTGCCATATCTCCTAAAAAATTGTATCTTGTAATATATCCGAATGCTTCGGATAGTCAGTTGTATAATGCAATCCTCTACTTTCCTTTCGCAACATCGCCGATTTAGTCACAATGTAAGCGACTTGAATCACATTGCGCAATTCACAAAGCTTGACAGAAAGCCTTGTATTCCTGTAGAACTCCTCAGTCTCCTCATATAATAGATGTAATCTCTTAAGCGCTCTTTCAAGCCTAAAATCAGAACGGACAATACCAACATAATCGCTCATAATCTTCTGGCATTCCCGCAGGTTATGACTGACCAAAATATCTTCATTAGAAAGCGAGGTTTTAGAATCATCCCATTCGGGAACATCACATACGTGACTGGTCGATTTAACCAATTTAGTCGCATCTAAGAATATCCGATGTGCATAGACAAGTGCTTCAAGAAGCGAGTTAGAAGCCAGCCTATTTGCGCCGTGCAAACCAGTAGAAGAACACTCTCCACAGGCATAAAGATTGAGAATACTGCTGCGTCCAAAATCATCCACATAGATTCCACCGCAGAGATAATGCGCTGCAGGTGTCACTGGTATAAAATCTTTCGACATGTCCAGTCCAATAGAAAGACATTTCTCATAAATATTCGGAAAATGTCTGATAATATCATCCTTATCTCTATGCGTGATATCGAGATAAACATAATCAATACCAGATTTTTTCATCTCAGCATCAATAGCTCTTGCCACGATATCTCTCGGAGCTAACGAAGCACGTTCATCATATTCCTCCATAAAAGACTCTCCATTGACTCTTCTTAAAACTCCCCCAAATCCTCGTACAGCTTCGGATACCAAAAATGCCGGAGAGTCCTTAGGGTTATATAACGATGTGGGGTGAAATTGCATGAACTCCATATTACGCACCTTCCCTTTAGCTCTGTATACCATTGCAATACCGTCCCCGGTAGCAATCGTCGGATTAGTTGTGCTTGAATATACATGGCCAGCCCCACCAGAGGCCATCACCGTAACCTTGCTCAAAATTTTATCGACCAGATGGGAAGATGTATTGAACGCATAAATACCATAACAAGTGATATCCGTTTTGTTCTTGTCTACATATTCTCCCAAGTGATGCTGCGTAATTAAATCTATGGCAAAGTAATGTGTTACAATTTCGATATTTGGATCAATATGTGCCTGCTCCAATAACGCCCGTTCAATTTCGTAGCCAGTAATATCCTTGTAATGTAGGATCCGATGTGCCGAATGTCCCCCCTCTTTTGCCAAATCATAAAGTCCCGATTCTTCCTTATCAAATGACGTTCCATATGAAATAAGCTCGGCAATACGATCGGGAGCTTCCCGTACTACGTTTTCCACAATTTCAACATCGCATAATCCATCCCCAGCTATCTGAGTATCAACAATATGCTTTTCAAAGCTATCAGACTTATCCACAACAGCAGCTACTCCCCCCTGCGCATATTTCGTATTAGACTCATCCTCATTGGACTTAGTGACTATCAACACTTTACCGAATTTAGACGCTTTTAATGCGAAGCTTAATCCAGCTATACCTGATCCAATGACCAAAAAATCGACCTTTCTATCTGCCATATATTTTAAATTCACAAACTATCCCCAAAAGTGACAATTCAAATTAACGAAAAATGTGGAAAACGTGTAAATAAAAGGTTAAATAAAAATGAAAAGTATTTAGCAATTCACAAGTCCCCTATTTTCCACCTAAATTTTTAAAACTTTTCAGCACAAAATTCCTG
>JALAGS010000133.1 GCA_022712315.1 Sphingobacterium sp.
ACAAAACTCTATTTCGTTTACGGCCAGGAATGGTACCTTTATCTCTGCAACAGATTAGCGGAATATCCGTTAAATTTGTTCAGAGCATTGCAGGATATTGTCGAATCAAAATAACAATTATTAATAGAAAGTTCATCAAAACGATGAATTTTCTATTAACACAAACTTTATTTCATTAATTTAATTATTGCACATCTCAAATTTTTCAAATGAAAAATGAGGATCAATTCGATTAAACAAAGAGAACTCCCCTATAAGGAGTTTAAAACTTTTATAAATAGTTGACGTTTTTGACCAATGTCAACGACTATATCCTAACATAACATGCATCTTTGACGTATAAAATAATAAGCGATGAGAGAGCGACTATTACAATTGTTACGTGAAAAAGCGTCGTTAACCGAACAGCAATTAACGGAGGCCCTAACTTATTTTAAACATCAATCGATAAAGAAAAATCACCATCTGCTCAACGAAGGTTCAATTGCAGACTATCTTTTCTTTGTCGGCAAGGGCTGTTTGCGTCTATATTTTCGCAATGACGAACTATCAACGGCAACCCGATTCATGGCTTTTGAGCATACTTTTTTGACCTCTATCGTCAGTTTTATTTCAAGACAGCCAGCTACAGAATTTATCCAAGCCGTAGAAGACACGGAGGTCCTAAGCATCAGCAACACTGATTTTACCTTTTTGAGAGAAAACATGCCTGGCTGGGACAATTTTTATATCTACATTCTCGAATATGGATTAACTGTCGTAAATAATAAACTCAGCAGCTTATTAACCCAAACAGCTAAAGAACGCTATCGCGATCTACTGAAAAATAATCCTGAGCTCATACAGCGTTTGTCTAATGCCAACCTTGCGGCTTATCTGGCGATATCACCTGAAACACTTAGTAGGCTCAAATCTACTATATAACTAATAAAAAATGAGAAGCGACGAAGTAAAGAAAGGATACCAACGTACTCCCCATAGAGCCCTATTTCGGGCTACAGGCGTAAATGACAACGATTTTGATAAGCCTTTTATTGGAGTGGCCAATTCCTTTATCGAAATTATACCCGGACATTTTTTTTTGAATAAGGTGGCAGAAATCATTAAAAAAGAAATTAGGGCAAACGGATGTGTTCCCTTTGAATTCAATACAATCGGTATAGACGATGGTATCGCTATGGGACACGATGGTATGTTGTACTCGCTCCCCAGCCGAGAATTGATCGCTAATTCAATTGAAAGTGTCATGAATGCGCACAAATTGGATGCTATGATAGCTATCCCTAACTGCGATAAGATTGTACCCGGGATGATTATGGGTGCACTACGCGTAGATGTGCCCACGATCTTTGTTAGTGGAGGCCCCATGCGAAAGGGATATACCAAAGATGGTACTGCGATTGACCTGTCTACAGCCTTTGAGGCAGTGGGCAAACACGAAGCAGGTATAATCAGTGACGAAGAGCTCAAAGACATCGAGTGTAACGCATGCCCCAGTGGCGGTAGCTGCTCAGGTATGTTTACAGCAAATTCCATGAACACGCTGATGGAAGCTATGGGTATAGCACTACCTGGTAATGGAACCATATTGGCGTTGACACCCGAGCGTGAAAATCTATATCGAAAATCAGCCCGTAGGATTTGTGAAATCGCCAAAGACGATCAGCTTTCCAAACAATTCAAACTTAAAAACATCATCAATGAAAAAGCCATCCAGAATGCTTTTGCAGTGGATATGGCTATGGGTGGTAGTACCAATACTGTTCTTCATATGCTTGCTATAGCTCACGAAGCAGATGTAGATTTTCAGCTTAGGGAAATTAATTCAATATCAGATCAAGTAGCGCACATCGCAAAAATATCGCCCAGTTTAAGCACCGTTCACATGGAAGACGTCCATCGCGCCGGAGGCGTAAACGCTGTAATGAACGAAATGACCAAGCGCAGCGACCATATCCTTCTGGATAATATGACGGTCGGGGGCGAAATGTTATTCAAAAAGATTGCAAATGCAGCGATCAAAGACTCAACAATCATACATACAATAAACAATCCATACAGTCCTGTTGGAGGATTGGCGATTCTATTTGGAAATCTTGCAGAGCAGGGAGCTGTGGTAAAATCCGCAGGAATTACGGGCGACAAGAAATTTAGGGGGACTGCGGTTTGCTATGATAGTCAAGGAGATGCCATAGTAGGCATCCTTGCCGGTGAAATCGAAGCTGGCGATGTTGTGGTGATCCGTTACGAAGGTCCCAAAGGTGGCCCGGGGATGCAGGAAATGTTGACACCTACAAGCCTGATCATGGGAATGGGATTGGGCAGTTCTGTAGCGTTGGTAACAGATGGCCGATTTAGCGGAGCTACTCGCGGAATAGCTATAGGACATGTCTCACCTGAGGCTGCTGAAGGCGGATTGATTGGATTACTAAAAAACGGAGACCGCATCCTTATTGATGTTGACAAACATATACTTTCAGTTGATATTAGCCAAGAAGAGATCCAAATGCGTAGAAAAAACTTTACTCCGATTAGAAAAAAACTGAATTCTAAATGGTTAAGTCAATATCGGCAGCTTGTTAGCAATGCAAGCAGTGGGGCTATATTAAATTGTGATTTTTGAAAATAAAACCGTTACAGCAAAATTCCATACAGCTTACCGTATATAAATATAAGTTGCCCAAAATTTCGGGCAACTTAAAACCAAATACAATACTAAGATTAACTTTCATAAACAAATCTTCGTATGTAGTTTTCCACGTCGGTAAGATCAAAAGGTTTAGCTAAAAAACCGTCTGCCCCGCACTCCTCTGAAATTCTCCTTCCGTCAATATGGCCTGAAATCATGATCACGGGCAGTTTATCATGTTTAGATGAGCTCCTGAGATTACGCAATACAAGATCTCCGTTGCGTGACGACATATGAATATCCAAAAACAGTATATCAGCATCTATACTATCCAACACTTCTGCCAGTACTAAGCTGTCCGCTACGGTTATAACAATCGTATATTGATCTTCCAGCGCCATAGAAAATGCATTCAATATTTCTTTGTCATCATCACATATCACAATCTTCTTTTTCATGTTGTTTGTTTTTTAGTACTGTGGGTAAAATGCCCATTGTTAAACATCATTTATAAAAAATGGATCTTACAGACTGTAAGATCCATCCATTTTTGTCTTCCTATTAGAGATACGCAGAAATTGTGCATTGACTCTACTTTTTTAAATTATTATTTTGCCCGTATAATAAGGAGGTTTAGACTTTTGCCCCACAAGGACATTGGGCTTTTTTTATCGGATAGGAATTGTTTCGTCATCGTTAGTTTCCGGGATTTTTCAATTGCCTCATTTAATGGTGTTGCCCTACTGAAATATTTATCGTTCTAAAAGAAGTATTTATAGAGGAACATTCATTGAAGAGCTTTGGTTCTACAGGTGCGAATATTTACCATATTTCGCGTGTATACTCATTCGAAAACGTATAAACACTTATTGCAAAGTAAATACGACAAGTCGCTTCGAAAATATGAAATAATCCCAATTAAGATGGTCATTTATCTTAGGTAAAACAATATATGAAAAATTGTCAAAATATTGTTTATATA
>JALAGS010000134.1 GCA_022712315.1 Sphingobacterium sp.
CTTCCAAGCATAATTTCGCAATCTGTTTAAATCTCTCGTTGTTAAATTATTATTACCTTCTTTTTTCCATTCATAGAGGCCTTCAGGAAGCTTGGAGCGCATAAACAGGGTTAAACTCATTCCTTGATCAATGTGTTTTTGAGCAGTAGCATAAACATTAATTATTTCACGTTGATCGATATCATAAGCAGTTTTATAGTAAGGAATTGTTTCATTCGAGAGGTAGGGTGCTGGATAAAAAATTGACCCAACTTTTTTTTCTTGTCTATTTTCTACAAGTTGAGTAATTGGATGAAGTGAGGCACTTGTTTCATTGATGTAGGATATAGAACCATTAGGAGCCACTGCTAAGCGATTACGGTGATAAAGGCCATATTTCAAAATGTCTTCCTTTAACTTTTTCCAATCTTCTACGGTAGGCATGCTAATCTCACAAAAAATATCTGCTACCTTAGTTGACGAAAATTCAAATTCTTTTTCTATATAAGGGTCAAAATAACTGCCATCCGCATACTTAGATTCTTCAAACTCGAAGAACTTCTCATTTTTCTCTTTAGCAATATTATTACTTGCTTTTAAAGAATAATAGTTCAGAGCTAAAAAGTAAGCATCGGTAAATTCTAATGATTCTGTTGAACCATAGGTAATGTGGTTTATAGCTAAAGCTGTATGTAGCCCCATAGCACCCAGTCCAATAGTATGGTAAAGCTTGTTACCTTTGTGTACGGTTGGCACTTCATCAATTGAAACTGTATCCGTCACTGTGGTAAGGGCCCGGACAGCTAAATCGACAGATGCTCCAAAATCTTTAGATTGAAGCATGTTTACGATATTTGTAGATCCCAAATTACAGCTTATATCTGTTCCGACTTCCTTGTAGCTTAAATCATCATTCAGGACGGAGGGGGTTTGCGGTTGGAGGATTTCGGAACACAAGTTACTCATAATAATTTTACCCTTAACTGGGTTATTATCATTTGCACGATCAATATTTAGAATATAAGGATATCCTGATTCTTGTTGCAATCTTGAAATTTCCTGTTCCAGTTCCCGAGCATTTATTTTAATCTTTTCTATTTTAGGGTTTGAAACTAAATTATCATATTCTGAAGTTATATCAACATAGGAAAATGGTTTTCCAAACTCTTTTTCTACATGGTAAGGATTAAATAGATACATTGGCTGATTCGTTTTTATTAGTTCATAATATTTGTCTGGAACTACTAAACCTAAAGAAAGAGTTTTTACGCGTATTTTCTCGTCAGCATTTTCTTTTTTTGTAGAAAGAAATGCTAGAATATCTGGGTGAAAAACATTTAGATAAACAACACCTGCGCCATTACGTTGCCCCATTTGGTTGCTGTAACTAAATGAATCTTCCAAAAGCTTCATCACGGGAAGCACACCAGAAGATGTGTTCACAATATTTTTAATAGGGGAACCTGTTGATCTTAAGTTTGAGAGATTGACACCTACTCCTCCTCCGAGTCGTGACAATTGTAAAGAAGAGTTTATTCCCCTTCCAATCGATAGCATTGTGTCATCTAAGTCAATCAGGAAACACGACACCATTTCCCCTCGATGTTTCTTTCCTGCATTTAAAAAAGTGGGAGTAGCAGGCTGATATCTTTGGAGCATTAATTCTTCTAATAGACTGGTCGCAAGTGCTTTATTTCCATAGCCAAGATACAATGCATTCCATGTGACTCTGTCTTCAAAAGTTTCTAAATAATACTTTTTATCATTTGTTTTCATCGAATACTGATTATAAAACTTATAGGCCGCCATGAAACTTCTGAACTCAAATTTATAAGACTGAGCTTTCGTGAACATCTCGATAATAAAGTTCACCCCAGTTTGTTCATCATCAGTATACAAATCCACAAGTTCTTTTTCAATGTAGTCATTGCTTATAAGATAAGATAGTTTTTCTGAATTATCTTGGAAATGAACCATTTCTTTTTTTATTTTCTTTAAAAATAAATCTAATGCTTGTGAATCATAGTGCAAAGGAATTTCACCATTTACTGGGATATTTACCATATTATTCAAGATAAAATAATCTTGCTTTGTATCTACTTCTACCATTTTTTACCAACTCCTTGCTATTAAAGATTAACTTTTTCTATGATGTTTTTGGCTATGCGTTCAACATCCTCCTCTGTACCTCTTAGTTCAAAAGTATCTAAAAGTGGAAAACCAAATTCATCTGAATATTGTAGAGCAGTTAAACAAAACTGTTTATTAAAGTTTTTATTACCAGAACCAATAATCCCTAAACATTTTTTATAATTATCGTTTGAACTTAAAAAATCTTTAAGGGGTGTAGTTAAAATTTCCTTATATCCATTGTCTATACCATTTCCTCCCTCAAGATAGGAAGGAAGAAATGCTACATATGAGTCCTGCATTTCAGGGAAGTCCCTACCTTCTTTGTGTAAGTTTTTAACATTTATTTTTTGCGTGTATTTTCCATATATTTTTTCTATATGATTAGCAAG
>JALAGS010000135.1 GCA_022712315.1 Sphingobacterium sp.
GAGCACCATGGATAAGTTGCCCTCGTTTTTGGATAAAAGGATATTTGGTCTTATCTTTGAAGTAGGAGAAATAGGTAAATTAACGGAGGAGGATCGCATGTCATATGAATCAAGTCTAAAACATAAACGAGATGCTGAAAGCGTTTTTAATTCGGCTTTAAGGTCCGGGGAGGCTAAAGGTTTAGCCGAAGGCATGGCTAAAGGCTTAGCTGAAGGCATGGCTAAAGGCATGGCTAAAGGCTTAGCTGAAGGCAAGGCTAAGGGCATGGCTGAAGGTTTAGCTGAAGGTGAACGTAAAAAAGCTTTTGAATCTGCACGGAAGATGTTGAGCAAAGGGTTTGAAAGGGAGGACATTCGTGATATTACCGGACTTTCTATTGAAGAAATTGAAAAATTGTAATCACTGACTTTTTTAGCTTAAAATATTTAGTAAAGCCATTTCCGAAGAGGGGTGGCTTTCTTTTTTTGGAGAATGCCTTTAAATCAATGATCTATGAGCACCCGATTCCGATTGGTATTTCTGTTGAATTTTAAAAGTTTTAATCCTTATACAACTGTTCATAAAGATAAATGACCTTTTTTTGAAGACCGATAATTTCTTCCTCACGTTGCTGCAGCTTCTGCCGAATTGCATGTACGTCTTTTGCATAGTCTTTAATGTTATCGGTATCAGAAGATGCTAGTAGCTGCACGGTCGTCAAATTAAATAATTTTGCGATTTGGTTTAGCCGAGAGAGATTCAGATTTGTGATTCCTGTTTCCATTTTAGAAAATGCAGGAACCGATACTTCCAATTGCATTGCAACATCTTGTTGGCTCCAGCCGTTTTAATGCCGCACTAACCTGATCTTTTGTCCTAATGTATTCATTCAAAAATTTCTTGAGTGTTAGTATACAAAAAAAAATTCTTTTCAATGGTACTCAGCGGTGCTGCAACATATCGGGAGGGCATCTGGCGAAAATAAAACTAATAAAAATATTTGTTTTTAAAATTTATGTACTATATTCGCAATACATAGCAAAACCGGTTTTGCTATGTATTTAATAATAACCAATTTTAAAAGCAAAATGCCTCATACTAAAAATATATTTTTATGTGCTGATTTAGGCGGTACACATTGTTCATCGGGTCTTGTGCAGGTGTCATCTGGGTATGTCCTAGAAGGATCCTATTTCCGGGGGAATGTAAATAGCCATAGGGAAAGAGAGCTGATCTTGTCGGAAATAAAAGAAACCATTGATAAGACGCTGAGCGCAACCACGGTTCGTCCATCCAAAATTTTTATATCCTGTCCCGGTCCTTTCGATTATGAAAATGGCATATCTTTAATGGACGGCATGAATAAATATCAGTCCCTGCTGCATCTTAATCTAAAAACATTTTTTTCGGCTATCACTGGTGTTGATGTATCGTCAATCTACTTTTATAATGACGCTTCGGCTTTTCTATTGGGGGAGGTTGTCAATAAAAAGATGGAAACTAGGCGCGTTGTAGGGCTGACCTTAGGAACAGGACTGGGCTCTTCGCTTTATGAAAATGGGACAATCGTAGATCTCAATTTAGGATCAGCAAGATTTCATACGGGCATCGTTGAAGATGTGATCTCGACCCGTGGGGTGCTCTCGCATCTAAAGAAAGTATTTGGATCCGTGCCAGTAAGCAATATAAAAGACTTGGTACAGCTGGATGGCCTGGACGAGTATAGAAAGGAAGCTTTCGGTTTCTTAAGCGAGCAGCTGGTTGCTTTCATTAAGGAATATATCTGTCCATTAAACCCTGACTCAATTATCATTGGAGGCAGTATTGCCAAAGCACACATCTATTTTTTTGATAAGCTCCGGTCTGCCCTTGATGTGGATCTGTCCATTGCATCATTTGATGAACGCAACTTATTTCTTGGATTAACCCTTAAGACATTTAGTATATGAAACCCATCTGGAAATTTACATTAATCGCTTCTTTGGGCGGCTTTTTGTTCGGTTTTGAAACAGCCGTAATCTCGGGTGCAGAACAGATTATACAGAAACTCTGGCATCTGGATGCTGTCCGTCACGGACTTACCGTATCGATCTCCCTGATCGGGACCATTATAGGAGCCATAGTCGCCGGACGTATGGCCGACCGTTATGGGCGCAAACCCGTGCTTTATTTTGTTGCCTCTTTATATCTGCTCTCGGCATTGGGCTGTGCATTAGCTTCCCTATGGGAACTTTTCCTGCTCTTCCGTTTGCTGGGCGGACTTGCTGTCGGCATCAGCTCTGTGGTCGGACCGGTATATACGTCTGAAATAGCACCAGCAAAAGACCGGGGCAAACTTACAGGAACCTTTCAGATTATGATCGTACTTGGCATTTTTACTGCCTACCTGACCAATTTTCTCTTTATGAGCGTTGAATCTGCCGGCTGGCGATACATGCTCGGTATCATGGCGGTTCCTGCCCTATTATTTGTGCTCTTATTGAATCTCATTCCCGAAAGTCCCAGATGGCTGCTGCAGCGGGGACAGGCCGATAAAGCGCGTGCAAGTTATCTGCGGCTAGAAACGCCGGCTGAGATGTTGGGCAACCAGTCCCAAATACCAGCTAAAAATGTCAGCCTTTTTCAAAAAAGATATGCCAGGCCCATACTTTTTGCTGTTCTGCTGGCATTCTTCAATCAAATGACAGGGATCAATGCAATTCTATATTATGCACCACGGATATTTGAAATGGCTGGATTTAATGCAGAATTAGCCTACCTTCAGCCTATTTTTATCGGTGGTACCAACTTGCTCTTCACCCTAGTGGGCATGATCATCATCGATCGTTTTGGGCGGAAAAAACTGCTGCTGACAGGTGCCGTAGGTATGTTCTTATTTCTTTTATTGGCCGCGTTTGGCCTAAAAGGCGTAAACGCACAATTTTTACTTTTCTACATTATGGGATTTATCGCATCTTTTGCCTTATCCCAAGGTGCTGTGATTTGGGTTTTTTTGGCCGAGATTTTTCCGAACGAAGTTCGCGCTCAAGGCTCTTCCTTAGGAAGCACGACCCATTGGCTATTTGCTGCAATCATATCTTGGGTATTTCCCATTATCGTAGAGGGCAGTACGCTTGGCGGTTATTATGTTTTCCTATTCTACGCACTCATGGTCATCCTGTCTTTCGTGTTTATTCTGTTTATGCCCGAAACGAAAGGTAAGGTATTAGAGGAAATAAACTAAGATTACCTATATTAAATAATTGTTAATTTCTCACAAATAAACGCTATTGATTTATAAACTTCTTAGTTTCGCATTGCAAAACCGGTTTTCTAAATCAAATTGGCTATTAAATGATCTATAATAAATTTCGACAAGAATATAAATTAAAAAGTTAAAGCATATGAAACATAAAACACATTTAGTAACGTCACTGTCTATAATGGCTACTTTGATAACTATTTGGAGCTGTAGCGTGCAAAAACAACAAGCACATTCCGGTCCAAATTGGGTAATGGGCGGTTTCGTTCGTCCAGCAGGGGTAAACCCTGTAATCGAGCCGGACAGCACCACAACATTTTTGGATCCCATGACTGGAAAACTCGTACAGTGGGAGAATAATGACACCTTCAATCCAGCCGCCGTTGTTAAAGGTGATAGTATTTATGTGCTGTATCGGGCTGAAGATAGGACAGGTGTGAAAATCGGACATCGAACTTCCCGCCTAGGGCTAGCCGCGAGTGCTGATGGGACACATTTTGACCGCCGGCATACGCCTGTGTTTTATCCTGGAAATGACAATCAACGTGAATTTGAATGGCCTGGTGGCACCGAGGATCCGCGCATAGCAGAAGCTGAAGATGGTACCTATGTGATGTTCTATACGCAGTGGAACCGAAAAGTACCCCGCTTGGGTGTGGCCACCTCAAGGGATCTTAAAAACTGGACGAAATATGGCCCTATTTTTAAAAAATCGAAAGTACTGCCTGACCTGGTCAACAGATCGCATAAATCAGCGTCGATCGTCACCAAACTGAAGCACGGCAAGCAGCTGATTGCTAAAGTAAACGGGAAGTACTGGATGTATTGGGGCGAGCATGGGGTATATGGCGCCACCTCAGACAATCTGGTAGATTGGGAACCGATTGTCGATGAAAGGGGTGAACTGAAAGCATTCATCTCTCCCAGGGAGGGGTATTTTGATAGTTCTTTAACCGAATGCGGCCCGCCAGCCATCCTGACAGATAAAGGAATCCTGCTATTGTACAACGGTAAAAACCATCCTGAAAAAGGAGATAAGCGGTTTAACAGAGGCACTTATTCGGCGGGGCAGGTTCTTTTCGACAGCAAAGATCCGGGTAAAGTATTGGCAAGGATGGACGTGCCTTTTTTAAGGCCCATGGAAGCGTTTGAAAAAAGCGGACAGTATGTAGACGGTACAGTGTTTATTGAAGGTCTTGTATATTTTCAGCAGAAATGGTTTCTCTACTATGGCTGCGCTGACTCAAAAGTAGGAGTGGCCATTTTTGATCCTGAGAAGCCAGCTGCTCTGGATCCGCTGCCTAAAGTGAAATAAGTTTAGATGTATATCTCCAAATTGAAGAACATCTACGTTTACAAAATAATAACCATATAGAAATCTTATAGTATGATACAGCGTGATTTGAATGTACCCTACAAAAAAGCTTTAAAAGCGAGCTTGTTAGGGATTGCACTAATGACATCCGCGGCTTACGGACATGAGCGTTGGGACAATAGTCCCATACACGTGTCCATTGCCAAAGCTCCCGTCCAGATAAACGGACGAGTTGTGGATGCCGCCAATAATCCGATTGCAGGAGCTACTGTACAAATAAAGCGTACGCCATCCATCGGAACCAGTACGGACGGTACTGGGAAATTTTCCATTGCAGCAGAACCCGATGAAACGCTGCTGATATCTGCCACTGGCTATAAAAGTCAGGAAATCGTGCTGGGGGGAAGAACAAACTTATCCATTATATTGCAGGATAGTGTAGCGATGATGGATGAGGTGGTCGTGGTGGGATATGGGGTGCAGAAACGTGCTTCCGTAACAGGCGCTGTTGCTTCGATACAGGCCGATGAACTGATCAAGGTGAAAACACCGAATGTAACAAATATGCTGGCAGGCAGACTGCCGGGGATCCGCGCTGTACAGCGCAGCGGTGCTCCGGGCGATGATGGTGCCTCGGTGGATATCCGTGGATACGGCAGCATGCTTGTTATCGTCGACGGTGTACAACGGGATTTCGCGCAGGTCGATCCAAATGATATTGAATCTATATCGATATTAAAGGACGCTGCTGCTGCGGTGTACGGATTTAAAGGCTCAAACGGAGTATTACTGGTCACCACCAAAAAAGGGACTAACGCGAAAACCAAAGTGGAATACAATGGGTATTATGGCATCCAGCAGGTAACCCGCTATCCACGCATGATGAACGCTTACGAATATGCATCACTGTATAATGAAGCGATCTATAACACCAATCCGTATACAGGGGTGCCTGCCTATAGCCAAGAACAGCTCGATAGTTATAAAAGCGGATCGCAAGGTACCGACTGGTGGGATGCCATGGTACGGAACAATGCTCCACAGAGTTCGCACAATGTCAGCATCTTTGGCGGGAATGATAAGGTCAAATATTATAATTCCGTCGGATATGTAGATCAGGGGGGGATTTTGAAATCAGATGACTGGAACTTCAAAAGGTATAATTTACGTTCCAATATAGACCTGAATGTCGCGCCAAATTTTACGGTCGGATTTAAATTGACAGGGCGTCTTCAAGACCGTGAGAAACCATATGGCGCTGATGATCTGTTTACCCAGGCTCAGATGGCTATTCCGATTTATAATATTTATGCCAACAATAATCCGGATTACTGGCAGGCAATCGGAAATATGGCCAATCCTATCCATAGTTCCTACATTGATAATAGTGGCTATGAGTCACGCCTGAGAAGAGAGTTCAATGGCTCGCTTGACCTCAATTGGAAGCTGCCTTGGGTATCCGGTCTTTCATTGCGCGCCATGGTGGCTTATGACTACAAAAATAGCGAATGGAAAACCTGGCAAAAAGCTCTGAGCGATTACCAGTATAATCAGACGAATGAACAGTATACGGAGGTCGCTTTGCGAAAAAAGGCCAGTCTAGAGTCCAAGATGGAAAATCTGTATATGCCCACACAGCAGTATTCGATCAATTACAACCGTGTATTTGGACAAAAACATGATGTAAGCGGTTTACTGTTATGGGAGGCTTATCATGACCGCTTGACCGATATTCTAGGATTTAGGGAATCTTCCATCGGTATCATTGACGATATCAGTAAGGGGGACACCGAGAACCAGAATACAAGCGGCAAAAGTGTGGAAACGGCTCACGCTGGTCTTGTGGGACGGTTTAATTATGCCTATGATCGAAAATATCTGCTTGAACTGAATTTTCGCTATGATGGGTCTTATAAATTTCGACGCGACCGGAGATGGGGGTTTTTCCCGGGGGTATCGGCCGGCTGGCGGATTTCGGAAGAGAAATTCTTCAAGGAAAACCTCTCCCACTTTGACAATGTAAAAATCCGGGGTTCATACGCCAAAGTCGGCGATGAGGGAGATTTTTCTGCATTCCAATATCTGGATGGATATGTTTATGGCGGAAGTTATGTACTGGGGACTGGTGGCTTATCTTCGGGGCTGAGAAGCAGTGGGATGGCTAATCCTTGGTTGACATGGTATGAATCTAATATCATGAATTTAGGGTTTGAAGCTTCTTTTAAAAATGGATTGATCAATACCGAGTTCGACTGGTTTAGA
This sequence comes from Sphingobacterium sp., assembly GCA_022712315.1. Classification (GTDB taxonomy): domain Bacteria; phylum Bacteroidota; class Bacteroidia; order Sphingobacteriales; family Sphingobacteriaceae; genus Sphingobacterium. Next base: position 6,799 of record JALAGS010000135.1, read on the forward strand.
AGGGAACGTTCTGGATTACCGGCGACAAGACAAGGTACTTTTCCGACAACATTTGGCGAGTCTATGCCACAGGAAAATCTAAATTCTGATATCAATACTGGATTTGAATGGACTGTCGGCCATAAAAACAAGATCGCTGATTTTGCCTATAATGTTTCGGCTAATTTTTCCGTTACACGGATTCGATATGGCTATGTTGAACGTGCCGCGTCAACCAATCTTTACGATAACTGGCAGAACAATAATAACGATAGAAATAAAGATATCCGATGGGGAAAGACGGTCTTAGGCCAATTCTCATCTTATGAGGATATCTTAAGCTCTCCCGTTCAGGATAATAATGGCAACCGTTCTCTGCTTCCGGGTGATTTAAAGTTCAAAGATGTAAATGGCGATGGGATCATAGACGGCAACGATGTGGAACCAATTGGGCACGGTGCAACGCCAAGAATGTATTATGGTCTTAATCTAGGAGCTAATTATAAGGGCTTTGACATGACGTTATTCTTTCAGGGGGCCGCAGGTCATGACATCTACATCAGCGGTGATATCCTCGATCCATTTATACAGCAGGGACTCGGCAATGGCTTTGCTTTTATGACCGACCGATGGCATCGAGCAGATCCTTCGGATCCCAATAGTGAGTGGATCCCCGGAACTATGCCGGCTGCTCGTGTAACAGGGCAGGTAGACAACAGATCCGATAACTCATGGTCCTTACATAAAGCAGATTATCTGCGCTTAAAAACTTTGGAAGTTGGATACTCGCTCCCAAAAAGCTGGATACAGTCTTTAAAAATTGACCGGTGCAGAATTTATTTCAATGCCAATAACTTGCTGACTTTTACGGGAAGCGATGAATTATTAAAAAATATAGACCCTGAAAGCAATCAAAGCCGATTACGTTATTATCCGCAATTGAGAACATTCAACTTGGGTGTTAATTTAGTTTTATAAAAACCGTTATACTATGAAAATGAAATATTTCAGTCCTCTCTTTGTGAGCTGTGCACTTACACTGAGTTTATATAGCTGTAATGATTATCTGGATCGGGAACTCACTAGCGGTGTCATAACTTCTGATTTGATCTGGGAAAGCCCGCAGGCGATACAGTCCGTGCTGGTCACCATGTACGATGAAGGATTAAGATTAGATGAATTTGACGACTGGTTTACAGGAAAATCTAATCTGCTCAATTTGACTTCCTTGTCGGACGAAGCCACAGGGGCGTACCAGAAGGATTATGCGTTCAGTAATGCCAATTCGATATATACCTATAGTGATTATGTATTTGAAGATCCGTTTGCGACCAGATACGTACAGATACGCCGCACCAACGACTTCCTCAAGAAGCTGAACGAGACTGCTGTCCTGAGTACGGAAGAAAAACGTGTGATCGACGCTGAAGCACGCTGGATAAGGGCAATGCAATATTTCGGACTGGTTAAACGCTATGGAGGAGTTCCTCTGCTGACAGCGCCGCAGGAATATGTGCCCGGAGATTTTGAAGGATTGCAGGTACCTAGAAATAAGGAGTCAGAAGTGTATGATTTTATTATCGCTGAGTGTAAGGCAATCAGTGATATCCTTCCCGCATCCAGAACTGCTGAAAGTAAATATAGGGCATCTAAAGGTGCCGCGCTTGCTCTATGTTCGCGAGCTGCGCTTTATGCTGGTTCAATTGCAAAATATGGTTCGAACGCCAATTTAAGCGGTGAGGCGGTCACACGTGGATACGTGGGAATAGCATCCAGTGAGGCAATGCGGTATTTTACGGAATCATACAATGCTTCAAAAGCATTGCTGGACGCAGGTACCTATAGCCTTTACAATAAAAATGCCGACAAAGCGGAGAATTTCTATGAACTGTTTTCCAAAAGTGTTAATGGTAATAATGGGGAATATATCTTTCAGAAAACATTCAATGTTTCAGCGGGAAAAGGTCACATGTGGGATAAGATGAATGCTCCTTTTTCCTATCGTGGTGACGGATGGGGATGTGGTGTAACTCCTACGCTTGAAATTGTCGAAGCATTTGAATACAGCGATGGAAGCCCCGGTAAATTGGCCTTAAAAAATACGGATGGGACACCACGTAGTTTTGATAGTCCCTATGATCTTTTCGCTGGCAAGGATCCGCGTCTATTTGCTTCCATCTATGTACCCGGAGCTCCTTTAAAGGGCAGCAAGGTCGAATGGATACGGGGGGTGATCAATGGACAAAATGGCTCGGGACAAAAATATCAGGCACAGAATCAGCCGGACAAAGATAATGTGGCTACAATCGATGGCGTGAGGTACAATACTTCAGGTAAAGATGGTGGTGCAGACGTGGGAGATGCTTCAAAAACGGGGTTTTATATGCGAAAGTTTTTTGATGAAACGCTTACGGATATGACTAATATTGATGCCAAACGCTCGGAAACACCTTGGGTAGTATTTCGCCTTGGTGAAATTTACCTCAATCTTGCCGAGGCCTGTGTAGAGCTCGGCGGAAGAGACGCAGAGGCTCTCCAGGCGGTTAATGCCATTCGTTCGCGGGCCGGGATCCAGCCTCTTGAAGCGATATCCACCGCTAAAGTAAGACAGGAGCGAAAGGTAGAGCTCGCTTTTGAAAAGCTGCGTTTTTGGGATCTCAAACGATGGCGGGTGGCCCATTTGGATGAATCTCAGGGCGGACTTACCAACTATAGGGGGACCGCATTATACCCTTGGTTCAATGTCAAAAGTAAGAAGTTTACTTTCGAAACCGGAGTTCCTCCTAAGCAAAAGAGATTATTTCTGGAAAGAAACTATTATATCCGCATCAGTCCGACGGACCTGAGCACAAACCCGCAACTGGTTCAGAATCCGGGATACGGTAATTAATTGAGATGTATAAAATTATGATAAATATGAAGAATATTTTTTTTATGCTCGGTGTTATGCTGATTGCTGTCATGAACAGTTGTGAAAATGAGATCGATAATCTGGAGGCTCCAAATGGCGGACTGCACGGAACCGTTTATGATATGGAAACAAACAAGCCTATTCCGCTGCCCGTGGAGGGATCGGGTGGCGTACTGGTTTCTTTATTTGAAATAGGGACAAATGCGACTGCTTCTGTCGATTTCAGAGCGAATGCAGACGGATCTTATACCAATAATAAAGTGTTTAACGGGAAGTATAGGGTGGTCGTAAATGGTCCTTTTATAGGGGTTTGTGAAGGCTATACCACGGTTAATGGGCAGACGCAGTACGATTTGAAAGCTACCCCTTTTTCCCGTATTGCAGCGTCGGCGACCATTTCCGCAAGAAACCAGGTCGAAATAGCATTTAAAGTCAATAAGGCGGATGAATCCTTTACGTTGACCAATGTATCAGTCATGTGGAACTATACACCGCGAATAGATGAAAATAATGCTAATTATGTCACAAAGACCGCTAAAGGCAAGATAGAAGAAGGTACACATGTCTTTGAACTGGCCAATGACAAACAATTTGTCGAGAACTTCTACAAAATCAAGGCAAATGGCAACAAAATCTACGTCCGGGTAAGTGCGACGGTAAACGGTGTCGTGAATTATAGTGATACCATAGAATTGATCGCAAATGACTGATCAAATAACACGCAAAGTGAAACCTTCAAAAAAATCTCAGATGAAAAAAATGGTAATATTAGGTATAATAGGCTTGTCATTGGTCTCATGTAGTAAAAATGATACCAAGGTGGAAGAGCCGCCTGTAACTGGCATATCTGTCAAAACAATGACATATAACATCTATTCGGCGCAAAAAAAGGGTATAGAGGCTATCGCCGAAGTAATTAAGAAAAATGACCCCGAACTGGTGGGGCTGCAGGAGGTGGAGGTAAACTCCGCCAATCTGAATTTTGATACTGGGAAGCGCCTTTCGGAACTCACTGGAATGCCATATTATTATTTTGTTAAGGCACGTAACTTGGCACAAGGTGAGTATGGAAATTTAATCCTGTCTAAATTTCCCATCAAAGAGACGAAAACATATTTACTGGATGTGCTTACATCGGAAGCCAATGCATACATTAGGGCGCTCGGAACTGTCAAGGTAAGCAAAGAAAATAAGGACTTTTATTTCGCCGTAACCCATCTGGATCATTTGTCCGATAATGCAAATAGGCTCCATCAAATTGATCTGATCCGCCAATATACCAAAGATCTTGCATTGCCGGTCATTCTGTCCGCAGATTTAAATGCCAAACCTACGGAAGAAGCCTATAAAGTGCTGACCAAATGGTTTACATCTGGATGCCTCAATGGATATTGCGGTTTTACGGCTGGGACGCCTAAGCCTGATGGAACCATAGATTATCTGATGTATGCGCCAGCAGATGCAGCAGTGACAGAGACATATGATGTTGATTATAGTTCTTATTCGCAATCTGATCATTTTCCGGTCGTTGCAAACTTTTTGATCAAAAATCCATAAAATTTTTACCTAACAAACCATGACAATAATTAGTTTTTTTAAACGGTCAGGTGCCAGAAACCTCTGCTTTGCGGCATTGATGGCATTCAGCATGGGCGTTGTGAGCTGTAATAAAGATCAAGGCAGTGACATGTCTTACCCTGATAAAACTGATGGAGCTCAAATTACACAGTATACGCCGATCTCCGGAGGATCCGCAACTGAAATATCGCTGTACGGAAGCAACTTTGAAACAGACCTGACAAAAATTAAGGTGACCATAAATGATAAGGATGCGACGGTATTGAGTTCAAATGGACGTATTATTACGGCCCGCATTCCACAGAATGCCGGTTCTGGAAAAGTCAAATTGACCATTGGCGGGAAAGAATATATTTACAAACAGGCTTTTGAATATGGCTACCAGACTGTAGTCTATACGTACTTGGGAAGTACCAAGGACGATATGGATGGGGACTATGCCCAAGCCAAATTGTCGGGGCCACGATATTTGAAATGGAGCAAGGATAATGCGCTTTATTTTGTCGAAGAGGGGGCAAGCAGCCGAGATAACTTCGCAGCACTCCGTGTAGCATCAAATAACAATGTGACGACCTTACTCAAGGCTTCTGAAAGTACGCTGTTTGAACGCCTCCGGGCTTTTGACTTTTCAATAGATCACAGTACATTGTTTCTTACTAATGACAATAACGCAAATGGCTCCATGGGCCTAGGCAAAATGACGAGATCTTCAGGTAAGTACAACAATTTGACAGCTTTGTCGGCTCAAGGGGGATTAACCGCTGTCGCAACTAACCCAGTGACAGATGAGGTATTCGTGGGTGTGTATTCCGGCGGAAAGATATGTCGATTAAACTCCGACGGTAGTCTGGAGGGACTGTTTGGTGTCAATTCAAAAAACGTGAATATCATGGACATCATTTTCTCTAAGGATGGTCAAACCATGTATATTTCTGGCGCTTACAATGCACACAGTGTTTATCGTGTGCCTTATGATATAAGCACCAAGAGTTTTGGAACAGTACAGGTACTTGCTGGACCAAATGCCAATACAACGGGGAATGCGGTGGGAAATGGAGAATCTGCCCGGTTTAACACTCCTGCACAGATGGATCTGGATAACGAAGGAAACTTATATGTTGCCGATCGTAAAAACCATTGCATTCGAAAAATTACGACCACCGGTACGGTAACTACTTACGCGGGTATTGCGGGTACAAATGGCCTGCAGAACGGAAACGCTTTATCAGCAAAATTTTATGAGCCCGAAGGCCTGCAATTTGGTCCTGATGGCGCATTGTACGTCGCTGACACCTGGAATCACGTTATTCGAAAAATAGTTATAGAATAACTAAAATATGTTTTACCAAATTCTTACTTAAATTAAAGAATAGGATCATGATGATAGCTTTGTCTACAGCAAGAAATCTAAACTTGCGTCTTCTACTGTTTGCTTTAATCACCACTGTTCTGGTGGCTGTAAGCGCGAATGAAACTTCTGCTCAAAAATTGAGCGGTGAAGTTGAGATCAAAACGATGACCTACAACATCTACAGTGCTCGAAAAATGGGTATTGAAGCTATTGCAGCGGTAATCAGAAAGGTCAACCCCGATGTGGTCTCTCTACAAGAAGTAGAACGCAATACCGATGTGAATCCGATGGATTTTCCAAAGGAAATAGCGGCGTTGACGGGAATGAAATATTATTTTTTTGCACATGCGCTCACCCTGAAGAAAGGAGACTATGGAAATGTTATCCTTTCAAAATATCCGCTTTTGCAAACAAAGTCCATTCATTTGGGGGTTGCTGATGATGGGGATGATACGCGATCTTTTGGATATGCGTTGCTGGAAAAGGATGGTAAACAGTTTTATTTCGCCACGACTCACCTGGGCTATAAAAAGGACGATGCCACCCGTTTAAAACAGATCAACGAGATTTTGAAGGAAATTAAAAATTTAAAGCAGCCGATCATTTTAGGGGCTGACTTGAATTCTCGGCCTAATTCGCAGACGATGCCGGCTTTGCAGAAATGGTTTACTTTGCCTTGTCAAATCTCAAATTGTGAATGGACCGTACCGACTCCAAAGCCTACATATACCTGTGACTGGTTAATATATGCACCTCACCAGGCTTTTGAAGTTAAGGACTACGCGGTTCAATTTTGGGCGGACAAAGAGTCAGACCACTATCCAGTTGTGGGAACGTTTAATCTGAAATAGTCTTAGTGAACGCTATCGTCGTAATTGTTTCATGTTAACCAAAAGATATAAATTGTGAGAAAATTAATTTATGGACTGCAGCTGGCACTTCTGTCCACCTGCATCTTTGCAGCTTGTGCGAAAGATTTAGCAAAGTCATCACCGGCTGACGAAACGCTGTCCTTACCAACCGAAGTACAAAGTTCAGCAACAATAGCCGGAAGCGGGGGGTACGTCATGATGACTTTTAATATCCGGCAGGATGCACCCGATGCGGGAAACCGTGCATGGACGGTCAGGCGATCTTTGGTCAAAGAAAGAATCTTGGAACATGACTGTGATATAGTCGGAGTTCAGGAAGCTTTAGGAAATCAGATGGACAATATGGCCTCAGATCTGCAAGGCTACAGCAAAGTGGGCACAGGACGAGAAGGAAATAGTTCTTCTGAGCACTCTGCCATATTTTATAAAAACACAAAATTTAATGCTTTGGAAAGCGGTACATTTTGGCTGGCGCCTGGAGCACCTACAGCTCCGGCCGGACCAGCCTGGGATGCTGCATACAAGCGCATCTGTACCTGGATAAAGCTTCAGGATAAACAGACGGCAATGATCTTTTATGTATTTAATACGCATTTTGATCATAAAGGTGCTGATGCTAAGGTTAATAGTGCGAATCTTTTGTTAACCTATATGCAAAACAAAATCGGCGATCTTCCGGCGGTACTGATGGGCGACCTAAATGCAAATCAAAATTCTGCCGCATATAGTGTGCTTAATAGTCCGTCATGGTTAGAAGAAAGCTGGAATATCGCTGGTTCTAAGTCGCCTGTATTACGTGTTACCGGTAATGGATGGAACATTAGCCCAAGCGGGGATAGTCAGATCGACCATATCTTTGTTACCGGTCAATGGTCAGTTTCCTCCAGGTTAGTCGATTGGTACCATAAAGATCCGGGAGAAATATTGCCATCTGATCATTTTCCTGTTATTGCCCGTTTAAAAATCGATGGAGTAAGTATTTTCAAAGATGCACACTATGGTGGTAAGGGAGTTTTCTTGCCGAGAGGAACTTATAACTTAGCTGACCTGAATGCCAGGGGTATTGAAAATGATTGGGCATCCTCAGCAAGGGTGCCAGATGGGCTTACATTGACGATCTATGAACACCAGAATTTTGCGGGGCTCAGCTGGGTGCTGACTACGGATACGCCGCTGTTTTCTCAATTGACACCAACGGCCAATGATAAGGCTTCTTCAATGAAAGTGCAATAATTGCTGATTCCGCTCTTTTTAAAATAATCTTCTGTCGATCAGTTATTGCGGCCGATCGGGAGGAGATTATTAAGTTTTTCTTTCAGATGATCCTCTTTCTTTCATCACGGAGGGTATCACTACATGACTCGGATTGTCCCTTATCGGTCTCTCTATCTGCTTTAGCAATAGTGATATGATGTTGCTGCTCAGTTCTTCCAGCGGCTGGCGTATGGCCGTGATCGCTGGAGAGATCAGGTTAAAGGCTTCATGATCATCAAAGGAGACAATCCCGAAATTCATTTTCGTGCTAGTGTTTAGCTCATTTATTGCCGCCAGTCCTGCTAAACAGAGATAATTGGTTGCGAAGATGATCGCATCCAATTCCGGATTGCTTTCAAGAAAATCTTTGATAAGCTGCTGTTTCATTGCTTTTTTGCATTCAAAGGATATATAGGCCACTTTAGGATCAATGGCTAATTTTTCCATCGTCTCTTTATAGCCTAATAATCGGTCCTGCATCTGGCTCTGTGCAGATTCGAGTGTAACGAATCCAATGTTCCGAAAGCCTCTGTCATAAAGATGCATACAAGCTTCTGTCATTGCTTCCCTGTTGTTTGTTCCGACGAAATCTACACCGTCTACCGGATCCCGGTCAAAAAGAACAATTGGGGTATGTTCATCGACCATTTCTTTCACTATATTTTCTATTCCTTTGGCCGGCGCGATAATATAGCCATCTAAATGGCTCCGTCTGAAAAAATTGATAATCTCAATGGCTGTATTCGTATCGCCGAGGGTACTGCTGTACATTATTCGATAACCTTTCGTTTTGGCTAAATTTTCGATCATAAGCGCTATTGGGCCAAAGAAAGAATCCGAAATATCTTCAACAATAAGTCCGATACTGCTGCTGCGGCCTGTTGCGAGACTTTGAGCTAAGTGATGAGGATAAAAACGAACCTCCCTGACATAATCTAAGACCTTAGCCTGTAATTCTTTACTGATGCGCCTTTCATCAGCTTTTCCGTTAATTATCAATGAAACGGTAGACTTTGCTATATTTAAGTGTTTCGCAATGTCATTTATCGAGATCTTTTTATTTTCCATATATTCTAAAGCTTAAAAATATAGATTTTTATCCACTCGCATCCATAACAGTCCAAAAACATTTGCAATTTGATGGTGTCGCGGGCCGCTTTATCAAAGATGGTTAGTTTGCCGTGAAGCTCCTTAAAAAGGGGTACCAGCAGAGCTGCGGTACCCCAAATTATAAAGGGATAAAAGGGACAAATTTAGTTTTGATGTTTGATGCTAATGTTTAAATAGCGGTTATTGTCAAAGCCGCTTAGTGCATTGATGATCACGACGCCATACTTTTCTTCCGCTGTCTTAAAGTAGAACATACTGCCAACTTTGAGGTCATTTAAAGTAAGATTGGTCGTTTTGCGCGAAATAGCATTGGACTGGATCACTGCTCCGGATGTTAAGGTGTTTAGAAATGTGGTGGCCTGATTGGTCTGTATGCCTGAAAAATAAGTGGCACGACCTTTTCCGACTAGATTCGTAAAGTCAAAAGCGTTAAAAGGAATCGGATTGGCTTGCAGCGAATAGATATTATAGGAATAGGTAATTGCACCATTGGCCTCTACCTTATAGGTTCGGTACATCCCCAAATCGATTTTTTCAGGATGCGCTTTGGCTTCAGCATAGGTATAGGTTTTACCTTCCATCAGGTCAATAAAGCAAGCGCTGCTTTGCGCAGCACTATCCGGCATATACAGCACGCGATTGTTCAGATGCACGTAATCCGATACGACATTATAGGTGACAGCGGTATATCCATCGCCCATAAATACGCCTTCGCTGTCGACGGCTATAATCCGAAAAGTCGAAAGGCCTACCTTATCTGCCTTTATTTTATAGACATAGCGGAAGCTTCTTTTTTCTTCTTCTGCCAATGGGATTTTGAGTGCTGCCGCCCCGGCGCCATTGTAGAAGATCCATACTTGATGCATATCTTTGGATGCCGAACTGATTGTAAAATCTACATAGATGGAGTCGCCGACTGCAACATCCTTATAAGTTCCAATATTAAATTCATTCTCCTGGTGTAGCGTCACTTTTACATCCTCAAAAAGGTTGAAAATATTGTCGCCTTCCCGTTTACATGAAAATAATAGGCCGAAGAGGAGAAGAAGCAAAAAATATTTTTTCATAATTAGTCGTTTAATGGATCAAATGTACCCCCTTCATAGCCGATTGTTTGTTCCAGCAATGGCGAAGAGTTCATAAAGGTGTTGGGTAGTGGATAGAAATAGTAATAATCGCGGAAAGCAAAAGCACCATTAGCACTTTCTGCGCGTAGGTTGTAGGGATACTTGAAATAATTCAATACCGTATCTCTATTGTTCATGTCTAAGCTTTCGCGGTGCATCATGCCGGCAGAATTCTTTGATTCCAATATTTTCTTTAAGGCATCGGATTTTGTTTCGAATAGATACGTCTGGATCGTTCCCTCCAGGGTATGCATGCGACGCGTCCGGCGGAGATCGTGATAGCGTTTCCCTTCGAAGGCAAATTCGATCTGTCTTTCGTTAAGGATCAGGTCGCGCATTTGCTCCTTGTTGGATGCCAGTGCTAATCCGTAGTCATAGGCTCCCTGTTCAATACCGGCGCGCTTACGGATGCTGCGTACAAGCTCCTTGGCGAAAGACAAGTTGCCGGTTTCATTTGCCGATTCGGCATAGTCCATCATGACTTCGGCAAAACGGATTTCAATCCAGTCCATACCGTTACCGCCCAAATCATTGGCCACCGCTACAGCAGATTTCGAGAGGGCGGGATTGACAAATTTTTTGCAATAGAATGACTTAATGGATGTTTCGTTGGTGGCATTGGTATAATTCCATTGTTTACGTCCTTCGATTCCACTTAAAGGCCATACAGCTCCATTGTATACAATGGTATTTGCGAAACGGGGATCTCTATTTTTCCAGAATAAAGCGGCATCATAGTTGGTATTGTTACCATCTGCCAGGGTCCCATCTTTCATGCGGTAGGCATCCAGCAATTTGGTGGTGGCCACATAATAATCCTGCGGAGAGCCCCCTTCTGACGCGGGTCTGGAATATTGCTCGACGCGGGTATAGCGCTTTTCAGAAATAGAAGAATAGGATCGCAGCACGACAGCTTCGGTGTTGGCTGTACCTCCTTTTAGAAAGATTTCGCTATAGTTGGGGATTAATGCCCGGCCTGCGGCTTGACAGATATCATAAGCTTCTTTGCTAGCTTGGAATGCTGTCTGCCAACGTTGGGCTTCATAAGGATGTGCCGCATTGTCCGTTGGATTAAACTGTGGGCTGGCCCAATATAGCAGGGCTTTGGCTTTTAAGGAGGCCGCGGCGGCTTTGTTGATTTTGCCCCGTCCTGTCGCATCGTCCCAGTTTACACCATCTAAATTAACCATTGCAGAATCAAGGTCGCTAACGATCTGTGTAAAGCAGGCTTTGGCAGATGCCCGCCCGCTTAATTCCAGCTGATCAGGATTTTGAGGTTCAAGCACAAGGGGTACGCCACCGTAAAGTCTGGTGAGCTCAAAATATACCATCGCACGTAGGGCATAAAATTGGCCTAAAAATTTCTTTTTTGATTCAGTAGATAGGGTTCCCTTCGGAATATAAGCGATGGCATTGTTGCAGCGGGCAATGTCAAAGTAACGGTTGTCACCGACATTGGTTCCCTGGTATTTGGTGGCGATGTATTTGACGTCGTTGAGGCCGATTTCTCCACTCAAGCCCAATACTTTTTTACTGGGGCTGTTGGTGCCCGAGAAGTAATTTTCGTCACTGGCATAGTGCATTTGCATGTCGTTGGTCGTGATCTCATGCGGATGGCCAGGCATAATCATGCTATAGGTGCCGGCCAGATAGTATTCTATGGCACCTTCGTTGTCCCATATACGGGCATCCAGGCCGCCATGGTCTACCAGTTCAAAAAAATCGTCTTTACAGCTCTGGGTTATTAGGGCTGTGCTTGATGCCATTAATAAGGCTATGATATAGGAAAAATGTCTTTTCATGTTCTGTGCGATTAGATTCCAAAGTTTAAACCAAAGGAAATGGTACGGATTGTTGGATAATTATACAAAGAGGACGAATAAGGGTCCCGGTGTTTAAACGGAGCGACAATCGTCCATAAATTATTGCCAGCTAGCATTAGCTTGAGCGATCGTACATTGATTCGATCGGTAAAGGTTTTGGGCACGCTCCAGTTGAAGACCATATTGTTGATGCGTATGGTGGTACCATCTTTGGCCCAAAAGGTAGAGTTCCATTTTCTCATCATTGCAGCATCATCATAACGAGGGAATTTCCCATTCGGATTTTCCAATGACCAATGGTCTTCCCAGAAATCGGGCACGTTGACGGTTTCTGTGGGCGCTGTCATGGCCTGCGACTCGTAGAATGCTTTGCCGCCGAATACTGCCCTAAAATTGGTGTTTAAGGAGAACGATTTATAGGCCAATCCGACCGTGATTCCCGTTGAAAAAACCGGTGCGGTATTATCAAACATGGTTGTTAAATCCTTTTCTGTGATTTTGCCGTCCCCGTTGGTGTCTTCATAGACGGTCCAGCCGACCTGTGGCACCTTGCCATCGATGGTATAGTTGGGATTCTTGGCGAGGAAATTATCGACATCTTGTTGCGTGCGCAACATATCGACATAGATCAGGCCATAATTTCCGCTATTGTATTTACGGGAATCCGTTCCCATTTCCACCTTCCAGTCGGGATAGGAGAAATCATAGAGTTGGAATTTGTTAAAGTACATTTGGGTCGTATAGCTTGCCGAATAGCCAAAGTTCATGTTGGTAGAAAGTTTTAGCCCATTGGAAAAGGTATTTTGGTAACCCAGGGAAAACTCGGTACCCCAGCCTTTTCGCTTCTGGTAGTTGACCACCGGAGCCTTAAATCCCGCATACATCGGGAAGTTTTCGTCGTTGCCTTTATCAAATACATCGTACGAATCGCGGAAATAATATTCAAATCCAAAACTGAGCTTATTGTCAAACCAGCGTGATTCTACACCAAAGTTAAAGGTACGGTGTTTCTCCCAGGAGATGTCTGGGTTGGCAATAATGGTGGGGTTGAGGGATGCAACGGGAGTCTCGCCGTACAGGTAGCCCGTATTGACCAGGTCGACACTAAAGCGATCTTGCCAAAGGCGTGCTGAAACGCGGTCTTCCCCGACGAGCCCATAGTTGGCCCGGAGTTTTAGGTAGCTGATATAATTGAGGTCTTTGAAGAAATTTTCATCACTGACGACCCAGCCTGTTGCCACTGTTGGGAATACCCCCCAGATATTGCCTTTTGCAAAATTGGAAGAGGCATCGACGCGGGTAATAACTTCCAGGAGATACTTTTTCTTATAGTCGTAGTTTAAACGGCTGAAGAAGGAGCGTTTTACCGACTCCATGATGCTGCGCCCACCGTTGGTAAACGAGGACTGATCAAAAGCCCAGTATTCATCGAGGTTCAGCAACTGTTGGTTGGTCCAGTAGACCGCTAAGTTTTCAGCATTGCTGGCTGACTGCTCGGCTCCGGCCATCACATCAAGGTTGTGCTGACCAAAGGTATTGCTGTACTGTAATACGATATTTCCTTGATAGCTATTCCCTTTACCTAACGCAGGGGAGATTTTGGTATTACTTGCTGCCATGCTAGTGACACTGGCAACCTCATTGGTATAGAGCTTATTATTATTTCCCCAGCGCACAAAGTCATAGACATTGTATGCTGGTTTGTATTCCTGTGCGCTGGAGGAGGTACCCGAATGCGAGATTTGTAGGCGGGCATTAAATCCTTTTAATGCTTTAGGTGCATAGTTAAGGGAGGCATTGATGCTATAGTTTGAGTTATTTTGTTTTTGATAATAACCCGAATTTATGATCGCCAGGGGATTGGTGCCACTATTGGCGCTAATATTCGAGAAGTTGACCGGCATACCATCGATTTGAATAGGTATCCACTGCGGTGTTGTAATCAGGGTCTGGTAGAAATTTTGATCACGATCGTCCGATAGACTATTTTGGCTGTTGGTCTTTGTATTGTTGACATTGAAAGCCACGTCAGCTTTCAGACCTTCGATGATTTCGGTGTTGAAACCAGATCGAAAAGAATACTTCTGTTGGTTCATGCCAGCATAGTTGCCATCTTCTTTTTGGTAGCTTCCTCCGGCAAAGAAGGTGATCTTTTCACTTCCGCCAGAGATGGACAGGTTATGACGTTCCATTTTGGAAGATTTCCAGAGTTCATCATACCAGCTTTTATAGGGATTGGTTTTTAAGTAAGCAAGGTCTTCATCAGAAAAGAAAAGATTGGGTTGTGCATTATTGAGCGCAAAGGTTTCGTTCAATAATTTGGCATGTTGATAAGCCGAAAGCATTTTGGGCTTTACGGTGGCGTCCGAAATACCGAGGTAACCGTTGTAGCTCAGCTGTGTCTTTCCGACCTGTCCTCTCTTGGTGGTCACCAAGATAACCCCTTTTGCACCCGAAGCACCGTAGATAGCTGCGGATGCATCTTTAAGGATCGAAATATTTTCTACCATGGAGGCATCCAGGTTCTCAAAGACATCGGCCGACGAAATAATCCCGTCAATGACATAAAGAGGTTCATTCGTCACACCCTGCAATTTGGCCTGGTCGGAGGCAAAAGCATTTCGGACATTGAGGGTAACTGCCGCGCCAGGCCTACCCGAAGATTCACTTACACCCAATCCGGCCACGCGGTCACGTAAGGCTGCCGCAATGTTGGCTGCAGGGATATCTTGGATCTCCTTGGGGTCAACAGAGGCTACAGCTCCCAGGACTTCACGCCGCTTTTTTGTTCCATATCCGACAACAACAACCTCATCGATGCTCGTGTTGGATTCGAGGCGGATCGTTATGCTTGTTTTGTCCGTCATGTCGATTTCTTGTACTTTGTAGCCTACATAGCTCACAATGATAACGGGATTGTCGGCCGGGAGATTGATATGGAACACGCCATCTTCTCCCGTCTTAACACCAGCTTTGCTGCCTTTGATCAGGATGGTGGCGCCGTGGACAGGCTTGCCATCTTGATCAAGTACGCGGCCTGTGACACCGGCAAATTTGGTGGAAAGTAAAAGTGGAGCATTCGTTGCGGGCAAAGCAAAAGCAGGCGCAGGCGATAGCACAAGCAGCGGGTAAAGAAGCCTGATACTCCGCTTTCGCAAAGATTTTGTAAAAAATTGATAATTCATAAGTTAACTTGTTTATAATAGGTTTTAAAAAGCCGTATGACGGCAGATTAATTGGTTATTGTACAAACCCTAACATAAACGCATCATCCTCTTTTTTAGAGCGGATGATATGATTGCAAGAATTGTTATGTAACAGGTTTGTTAGGTAATAATAGGGATAAGCTTTTAATCAACTGTCCTGAACTGTTGGCCGAGGGGGTTAAAAAGTTGAGGAGAGATCGATAAATGCCTTAATTAGTAGGGTAGGTATGATGGTAAAATGCTATTCGGTGCTAGATTCAATTTTGGTACAATTGCTCATACAGTTGGATAACCTTTTTCTGAAGGTCGATAATTTCCTCCTCACGTTGGCGTAATTTTTTGGTAATTGCGTTTACCTCTTTTGCATAGTCTTTAATTTCATCTGACTCATCTGCTAACAGCTGCACGGTAGGCAAATCAAATAGCTCTGCGATTTGGTTCAATCGAGAGAAATTTATATCTGTAATCCCTATTTCAATTTTAGAAAATGCCGGAATTGATATTTCGAGGCGCTTTGCAACATCTTTTTGGCTCCAGCCTTTTTGGAGTCTAAGTAACTTAATTTTTCCTCCTAATGTTTTCATTTAAAAATTTCTTGGCTGTTAATATACAAAAAATCGTGGAATTAGCTGAAAAACGATTTTCCGAGACCGTTTGATTATTGCCTGCTGATAGGGCGTTTGCTGATATAAATGATCGCTGTATCTGTTGAAGTCGGATAAGTACGTTTATTCCCTTTGACAGTCCATTCGAAGCGTGTTCCTTCAGCGCCAATATAAAGCCGGTTTTTCTTGTCGTGGTAAATATAATTCAGTTGTCGACGGAAAGGAAAATCAAGCAACTGCTCGCCTCTATCAGTGACCCTTACTAGCTTGTCGGGCTGGGCAAGGGGGCGTCCATATTCTTTGTCAATGATTTCATTGGGCTGCGGAATGATTTTGTAGGATTCGTTTTCACTGATTTTTGTTTCTTTTCGATTGACTTTTACTTTATCATAGACTTCGTAGCCATATTTCCCCTTTCTACTCCAATTTTTTCCATAATCCAATGAGAATAAAAATGGACTTGTCGAATGGTCCTGGAAATTGCTTAAAGCCATCAGTTCCCCCTGATACATATTGAAGCTTGGTATACCAAGCCCTTCATCGCTGACCATTTGCCATGACGATCCTTTATCCGTAGTTATATAAATCTTGTACATGGTGGCCACGACCAAGGTATCGTCGATATTACCGTAAATAGCTGATGTTCCTCTAAGCTGTCCAGGGATACTCAGTTTAGTCCATGCTGTATCTGTCGTTTCAATATCGATAAGATCCTTCGGCTCAGAAGAGTCATCTTTTTGGCAGGAACTAAAAAATATGCCTAGGGAGCAAAAAATAAGCAATGGTCGTATAATTGTTTTTAATAGCATGGTTTTTTTCGATATGAGTAAACAAGTATTGTGGTTTCTAATCTAAGAATAATTTTAAAGTTATTATATGTATGGTTATTTATTTTTGCCTCCACTATTCATCTTCCATATAAGCGTCACGCAATATAAAAGCAGTATGAAGATGATGTTCGAGCGCGGGTGCTTCCGGAGCCTTCATTTTGTTTAACCCATTTTTGCATGCTGGATGAGCTTGACTCAAAATTCAGCAGCAGAACGCCCTTTTTTTATCCCTCCCTCACGAGAAGCGGTTTTATTTCGAGGGCTCTCCGCTGCCATGTTGAATACGAAGGCGAACAACAATGGTCTGATTAGTATATTCCGGAATTAATAATTTTTCTACTTACGATCTCAATAAGGTATATGTGCCTTGCTGATGGCAGGTGTATGGGGCTGTTTGCAGGATCTGCGTCCAATAATTCTGACGAATGTATCTAGCAGAAAATATTTCACGCTACCACAAATTTTATCTTTCGTTGATAAGCAGGGCGAGGATAACATGCCGCGGGAAATTGAAAGCAATTACAAGCAGATAAAATCAGACATTCTGAATATCGACTTGCACAATGTACTCGGATTTTACAACTTTCTCGTTGCTTTGCTATTAACCTATATTGAGATATATTATAGTTTTCAATGTTGCCTAGAGATGCCCGATTCTCTTTTGGATGAATCGGGCGTCACGATCAGGAATGAATTATCTCCTAAGGGAATTCTAAAGGGAAATCTCTCGGCGTCCAATTTCATTATGGGAGCGCATACGGAAAGACGCTAAAGCAGAAAAGAGCGAGATAAGGAGCTGTATAGCCTGCCTGATCTGGGCATCACTGCCGGTAAAAGGTACGGTCTTCTGGTACAATAAACGATTTCGCAAGAAAAATGGTTATAAATTTCCAAGAGGCACTATTCATTGAATATTTCCTTGAGCTTATTATTTAAGTATTCATCAGGAGAGGCATCTGCTGCAAACCTACCAATAATTATTCCCTGAGGATCAATGAGGATTTTTGTAGGCAAGGTACTTATTCCAAAATGGTCAGATATAGAATTTGAAAAATCAAATTTTCCATTTTCAAATTTTAATCCCCTCAAAATATGTTTCCAGATATTTATCTGGTCATCTTCGACGGCTTTATGCCAAGCATTTTGTGTACGATCGTCATCTGCAATACCAATTACTTCGAAACCTTTTTCTTTATATTTATTATATAATTCTATTAGGTGAGGGTTGCCTTTGCGACATGGGACACACCAGCTGGCCCAGAAATCAAGCAAAACATATTTACCACGAAATTCTGTCAGCGCTAAAGATTTGCCGTCAATGTCTTTACCTGCAAATTCGAAAGCCTTACTGCCGGGTGATCCTCCTTTTTTCTTTGTTATTTCTTTCGCAATTTCCTTTCCATAACTACTTGCTTTTACTTTATCGGACAGGCTCCCATATAATTGTTCCAGTTCGTGTACCTTAGATCCCGTCGTCATAAAACGCATTAAATAAGGACTAATATATGAGTTAGGATTATTTTTGATGAACCCCAAATCTATCTGTCTCATTTTCTCTGTAAAAGGATTAAAGTTCTCACGATAATTGAACGAATCTTCCTTTAGCTGTTTTACTTTCTCATCAAGAGTCTTAAGCTCCTCATTTGCCTTATTATAAAGATCTGTCAATCGATTATATTCCTTAGTAACGTCTTCCATTTCAGCTCTGATCTTCGCTTTACTGGCATTGAGCTCAACCCAGTCTTCTTGTGTCTTTGACCCTGTTACAACGGCATCTTTAAATTTGCCGCTGTGGAGTTTTATGCTCATATTTTTAGGTTCCAAATAAAAATTAAAATAATCCGAATTGTTGGATGGTATTATTTTTTTACCCAGGTATATTGTAGCCATAACCGGTTCATTGACCGATCCTTTAAATACAAATTTATTCCTGTCGATCTTGGCGCTATCCACTACCGGAACGCCTTTTGAATCCGTGTAGCCCATGTAGATATAAGGCGCATTATTTGCTATTTCGCCTTTTAAAGTGAATTTCTGCTGTGCTAAAACCCCTAAATGCATGCAGACAATTAATATAAATGCTGTTATAAAATTTTTCATTTGCTCATATGATTAATAATACCCTGTTTATTTGACTGCAAAAATCTGAGAAAGCTTCTTGTCAAGATCCTGATCAGAAAATATACCTATGATTTTCCCTTGCTTATCAATCAATATCTTTGTCGGATAAGCAGCTACTTTATAGTTTTTTGCGATGTCATTATTTTCTGTTCCGCGGAGCACCTGTGGCCAAATATCAATTTTATCATCTTTGATAGCCTTTTTCCAGCCAGCTACATTCCTATTGTCATCGGAAATACCAATAAATTCCAATCCAGAGTTTCTGTATTTAGTATACAATTCGATCAAATGTGGATTTCCTGCGCGGCATGGACCACACCAGGTCGCCCAAAAATCCAACAACACATATTTGCCCTTGTAATCTGCCAAAGCCACTATCTGTCCATTGGCATCAGTTGCGCTAAATGCTGGTGCTATATCTCCTGCAGCTAAATGTTTTTTTTCAAACAGGTTTTTATGCCATTCTTTACCAATTTTACTGTTCTTGATGTTGTCGTCAAAACGCTCGTACATCAATTTTAAGCTATCCGGAGAAGGCGCCCAATCTAAGGCGTAATAAGCCGTATAAAGTGTGTTAGGATATCTGGCAAATGACTTCAACAGTTTTCTTTGTCGTTCTTCTCTCATTGGAGCAGCCAAACCTGCGTATTTGTTGTATAAATCCTGATAAAGTTTAATAGAATCTGGATTCACAACTTCTTCCTTGCGTAACTCATACATCCTTTTTGAGGCGCTGTTCCATGCATCAAATAAGGGTGATGCTCTTGCATAGAAATCCTGCTGTTCTGATTCTACAGCCGTCATTATATTATTGTTTTTACTCCCTTCTGCCCGGATTTGTGTTCCACCATTATAGAGGTCCACTTTTATCTTGCCGGGTTCAATAAAAATTGGGAAACGATCTGAGAATTGCTTACCGTCCATTTCTACAATAAGCTGCCCCAATAGAGTCTCTGAGGCTGTGCCTTTGAAAGTGAATGTGCCGTCTGTATTTGAAGTACTATCCAGCAGCATAGACCCAAATTTATTGCCAGACAAAAGGACTTTTTTGCTCCCAGGAAATTGTCCGGAAATTTCATACACAAATTTCTCCTGTGCTTTCATTCCTGCCTGCACACATATTAAAAGTGCTACTGTCGCTAATATTTTCATCTTATAATTTTGATTATTCTTCTAATTCTGTTTACTGAATTTTAATAGGTATTCTGCAAAAACTCGCCTCTCGACTTATTTACTTCCAGCTGATTAACCGGAACAGCATATCGGCGGCTCTTAAGCGGCAGCGTGTAATTTTTTGGTTTATCTGTATATGCTATACCATTCACATATTCATAGAAATCCCGCGAAACAACGATGTCATCAATTGCTGTAGATGTATATGCGAAACGGCGAATATCTCCCCATCGAAGCGAGAATGGAAATTCTCGACGACGTTCAGCTAACACCTTTAATAACGCATCATCAGCATTTGTAGCAGTTAAATTAAGCTGTGGATTGGCCAGCATGCGTTTAGCCCTGAGCTGATTAGTAAGAAGCAAGCCCCCGGTTATATCAGGATTACTTTTACGGATCAAAGCCTCAGCTTTATTCAACATGACTTCTTGTATGGTGAGCCCAGCCAGTATAAAATAGCCACCGAATGCATTGGTATAGGATTTGATTTCTTTTTTATAATTCGGAGCGTAGGATCGAACTTCATTGAGAAAGAACCATTTATATCTCAAATCATTCGATCTGTCAAATGTATTGAGCAGGGATTGCGAGGCAACAAGGAGATTAGGATGTTTATAAATTACGCGGATAAAGAAAGATTCCTGCCAATTAAAGTAGGTGGGTGTTGCATAATTCCATACTTCACTATACTTTATCGTATCCGAAGGATTCGAAAAAATCACAGGCGTTCCCGGTGTAAGCGTATTATAATCTTTCAATGAAATTATTCCTTTATTGTTCAAAGCTTGATCAGCCGATTCTATGACTTTATCCCAGTCCTGTTTATAAAGGTAAAGACGTGAAAGCAGCGCATTCACTGTAGCCTTATTATCCGCCCTGTAAGTTGTTGCTGGAGCAAGTTTAGCAGTTTTGAGAGCTTCTGCTAGATCTTCTTCTATAAAATCATAGGTTTCTTTAAGAGACATTCTGACCATACTCTGTTCAGGTGAAGTTGATGTTTTTCGCGGAAGCCCAAATTCATTGAAATTATCGGGATGATAAGGAAGACAATAATATGTGGCCAGCATAAAGTTATTATAGGCCCTTAAAAAATATGCTTCGCTTTTCACCTGTTCTTTCATAGCAGCATCTCCGCTGACCTTGTCCACATTTTCAAGAATCAAATTGGCTTTATATATCTCACCATAGCTATTATTCCACTGTAGATCCATTGGGCGATTAGCCACTTCCTCAATCCCGAAGACATAATGTGGAAGCCCATTGAAAGCCGTAAATCCATTTGGATAAGAAGCATAGAGATCTAATGGTATATCAAAATTATCAGTTGATGTAAGATCTGTAAAGCGGAAATTTTCTGTGTAATTTGGATTATCGAGCAAGGACACCAATTGATCAATACGTTGAATCGGTTCGCTTGTCCCTCGAGTTGGAGAATCACTTAAGAATTTTTGACAGCCAGCAAATAAAAATATGATGCTTGCGGCCGAAATAATGAGGAATATATTTTTTTTCATGATATTTCTTTTAGAAGTTAACATTAAAGCCGAATGCATAGGTCGTTGTCGGCGCGAGAGTACCCGGTAACCACTCGGGATCATATTTTCGGCTGTTTGCCTTCCATATGCATCC